>SXHT01000267.1 GCA_005773095.1 Planctomycetaceae bacterium | reverse complement strand
CACCCAGTGCCCGCCCACGCGCACCTCCGTACGCTGGTTGGTGCTGCTGTAAAATCCCTCGGGAAACGCGCCGTGCATGTCGGCGGCGATGAGCTGGCAATCGGTCAACTCGACCGGCGTCGCGCCGTGATCGCTAATCTGGGCAAGAATAGCTTGCAGCAGAGGGGCGGAGGGGGCCGTCACTTCGAGCAGTGCATAGCTCGGATCGGCTCGGTTCTGGCCGATCGCAATCCGCTTGATGCGAAATGCACCACCCCCGGTCGTGATCAGATCCAGCACCTTGGGCAGGATCAAGCTATCAACAATGTGGCCCCGCAGTTCCACGTCCTCAACGTGCGGCCCGTGATCCGTGACGGAATTTGCCATGCAAAGACTCCTTTCGATTCGACGCAGCAAATTGTATAATAGCGTCTTGACTGTCGTTTAGGGTTTGATCCGCAAAAGGTTACAGCCATGAGCAGTTCGGACCGTTGGGGTGCATTGGCGTCGGAACTAGGTATCAATCCGGTCCCGCCGATGCCCTCCGAACCAAAGTCGGCCACGCCGCCGCCATTGCGGCCACCGCCGAAACCCGCCGCACCAAAGCCACAACGGCCTTCGACCGACTGGTCGCGCCTGGCGGGCGATCTTGGGCTCGACCCCACCGTGGTTGCCGCGGCCGCCCGGCCACCGGCGCCGCCAAAGATGGCAAGTCCGCCACCGGCGGCAGCGGCACAAACGGCGCGCACGGCGCCCCCCGTCCCGCCGACATTCGCAAGTTCCGCGCCGCCGGCACGTTTGCAGCGGACCGAGCCAACGGAGCGACCTGAGCGGATCGATCGACCCGAGCGAATCGAGCGTCCGGATCGACCTCGCCCGCCGCAGCGCCGCGAACCGGCTGCAGAATTGGACGCCAAGACACCGGACGCAGGTTTCGAGCCTTTCGACGATCGTGGCGATGAGATTCCGTCGGCCGAGGACGCTTCCCGGGCTGGCCATGGCGAAGACGAAGATCGGCCCCGGCGCAGGCGCCGACGCCGGGGTGGCCGAGGACGTTCGCGTCAAAGAGAGCAAAGATCTTTGGAATCGCCGCGTTCCGCCGCCGGCGACCAGTCTTCCGAAACGCTCGATCTGTCGGATAAGCCGTGGCATGCCGAGCCATTCCAAAGTCACGGCGACAATGAACCATTGACGGACCAAAGCGATGAACCATTCGGCGACGACTTGGACCGTCCGCCCGCGCTTCGAGCGGACGAAGAAGGCGAGCCCCGCCGCGGCCGACGTCGTGGCCGTCGCGAACGAAGCGAAGGCGATGCCCGTCGCCCGCGCGCTGAATCAACTCGCGATCAAGAAGCCGCGGACGACTATAGCGAGGAAGCCCGGCATCCCTCGGATAACCTCGCGCAGCTTCCCGGGGACGACGAGCATGGCGATGACGAGGACGCGGATGACGTCGGCCATGAACTCGATAAGAGCCATCGCACGGTACCTTCGTGGAACGAGGCGATCGGACTGATCGTCAGCGTCAACCTGGAAGCGCGCACAAGGTCTCCGGAATCTCGCCCTGCTCACCGCGGACGTGGCCGAGGGCGCCAGGACGGCGGCCGCTAGCAGTTTGGCAGCTGAATTCGCCGGGGTAATGAGCCGGTCCCGGAACCGTGAACGGTTACTGGCACTTTGCAGCGAAGCATGGTTTTGCGGGATTGCCAGAATTGCACATGCGGGCAGTGGTCTTCCAAGACAACTTTTGATTAATCAAAATCAGCGCCCTGGTCGAAACGAGTGATATCGCCAATATCTGTAATTTACGCATTGGGCGATAGAGGAGCGGGACCAGCGCAGGCCCACCCTTCGTTACGCACCAAGGAAAATGGAAGATGCGCCGGCTGCGGCACATACTTATTTCAACCGTTTGTGCCCTTTGGGGCAACCCGCTTGCAATCGCGGAGGAGGTTTGTTGCTACCAGACACTCTTCCGCTGGAACGGCGCGCCGCCTTCGGATGCCGAGCCAAAAAGCGAACAGCCGCTCGCAAGCGATCGGCCCGACTTTACTGAGTGTTCATCCACCGTCGGGCATGGGCTGACCCAGATCGAAATGGGCTATACCTTCATCCACGACCGCGAAGGCAACAGCGAAACACAAAGCCACTCCTATCCCGAGGCGCTGTTTCGCATCGGCATGTTCGCTGATTGGTTCGAATGGCGGATCGCGTACAACCACGGTTCGCAAGGTGTGACCGTGGGCGGTGTGCCGATTACTTCCGAGACCGGCGCGGAGGATCTGTACCTGGGCATCAAGCTGGCGCTTACCGAGCAAGACGGCCTGCTGCCAGAAATGTGCATCATGCCGCAGATGACCGTCCCCTCCGGCGCTGAAGCTTCCACGGCCGGCGAGGTTCTCGGAGGCGTCAATTGGCTTTACGGCTGGGACTTGAGCGAGTCTATTTCCACCGCGGGCAGTACGCAGATCAACAAGGCCGTGGACGAAGATGGATCGAACTACTATGAAGTTGCCCAATCGTGGACCATCGGCTACACGCTGGCCGAGCACCTGGGCGCTTTCGCCGAGTTTTTTGGACTGTTCCCCAGCGGCGCTTCAACGGCGTTGCCGGAGTACTACTTTGATGCGGGCCTCACGTTTCCAATCACCAACAACCTGCAATTCGACATTCGCGCTGGACTGGGCCTGAACGAGCCGGCGGACGATTTCTTCACCGGCACGGGCGTGGTGATCCGGTTCTAGGGTCTTTGGGAGTTACGCCTTCCGGCGGTGACCGGATGCCACATCAAGGCGAAACTTCAACGACCCCTTCGCGTGGCCAGTTGATGCGTGCCACATTTCGGCCATGCCCCGCTTTGCCATTTCCTCGATCGACGACCCACGCATCGCAGCCTATCGGCAGCTCAAGGAAACGAATGCCGCGCGACGCGAAGGTTTGTTCGTTTGCGAGGGGGCCAGGCTGGCGCAGCGGCTGATTGAAAGTGATTTTTCGGTTGTATCACTGCTCGTCGGCGAGCGATGGGCGGACGAATACATTTCGCTCGCAGGCGCCGCGCCCGTTTATGTGGTGCCCGACGACTGGGTTGAGCAGATCCTCGGTTTCAATTTTCACCGCGGCGTTCTGGCCTGCGGCCAGCGGAGGCCTCCGCTGGCGATCGATCATCTGTGCGATCGGCTCGGCCTGCGGGGCACGATCGTTGTCTGTCCGGACGTACAAGACCCCGAGAATCTCGGAGCGATTTTGCGTATTGCGAGTGCCTTTAACGCAGTTGGCGCGGTGCTTGGCAACAAGACCGCCGATCCGTTTTCGCGGCGGGTGCTGCGTGTTTCCATGGGCGCGTCGCTGCGAATGCCCATTGCAATCTCCGACGACATTGCCAGCGACCTCAAGCGGATGGCCGACCACTGGCGCTTCGAGCGTTGGGCCACGGTCCTCGATACGGACGCCACGCCGCTTGGCAATCTTCCACGCCCCGATCGACTGGCCTTACTTTTCGGCAGCGAAGGCCACGGCCTCGATCGGGATTTAGTTGGCTTGTGCGAACACCGAGTGGCAATCCCGATGGCTCCAGGCACCGACTCCCTCAACGTCGCCGTCGCCGCCGGAATCTTCCTTTACGAACTCGCGCTCCACTGCCGGTAGAAATAAAATGCCGCCAGGCTGAAACCGATCACCACCACCGCATTGCGGACCAGCCGCTTATCCAACCGACGGGCAACACTGGCGCCGAGATAGCCGCCCATCGCCGCCGAGATAGCCATCGCGATCGCGTAGTGCCAATCAATGCGATTACCGACCATGAACACGATCACGGCCACCAGGTTGATGAGTGTTCCCAAGCTCGACTTGAGCGAGTTCATTTGGTGGATGTTTTCAAAGCCCATCATCGCCAAAGCGCTGAGCATCAGGATGCCCGCGCCCGCGCCGAAGTAACCGCCGTACACCGACACCAGAAATTGAAAGCCCACGATGCCCACCAGCGAATGAATCGTGGGCGCTTGGTGATGCTGGCCGACGCCGGTCCATTGGGCGATCTGCGGTTGCAGGGCGAAGAGCAAGGCCGCTGCCAGGATCAGCCAGGGGACCAGATTGGCAAATACGTAAGCTGGTTGCCCCACCATCAACGAAGCGCCGACGCAACCGCCCAGCAAGCTGGGCCAGGCCAGCAGCATGGCCCATTTCCGCATGTGAACTACTTCGCGGCGATAGCCCCAAACGGACGCGATCGAGCCGGGCACGAGCGCCAAGGTGCTGGTGGCATTGGCGATCACGGTGGCTTCCGCGGTTGATCCGAGCGCCAGTATAAGCGCCGGAAACGTCAGCAACGTGCCGCCGCCGGCCACGGCATTTACCATTCCCCCCGCCACGGCGCTTGCGCATAGAATCAGGTAGGTCTGCAGCATGGCAGAGATCAGACACGAAAGGTCCGCCACCGGCAACCCGACTTGGCGTGGGGAGAGTGCCCGAGGTCGAGTACAATCTGGCTTGAAGACACTTTCGCCGGAGAGAATGGCAGTGGCTTGGAAAGAACATCTCGTTGGCTACAGTGTCGCCTTGACGACAATTTCGCTGGTCGCGTTGTTGATGGGCGTAGTAGCCATGCGGTACGCCGTCATTTACATGCCGGCCGACTATTTGGTGCGCGACGGCCATGACGACGGCTGGTGGTTCGATCAGCATCCGGTCGTCCGCTGGACGCTCTTGATCCTGAAGAACTTCGTCGGCATGGTCTTTCTATTCATTGGCGGGGTGATGCTTTTGGTCCCCGGTCCTGGCGTGATGCTGCTGCTGCTGGGACTATGGCTGGTAAACCTGCCAGGCAAACGCCGCATGGAGCGATGGCTGGTGAGCTTCCCGGCTGTGCACAAGCAGATCGACAAGCTGCGCGCCAAGCACGGCCAGTCGCCGTTGAAGTTCCCCAGGTAAAGTTGGGTATCTCGGCATTATTCGCGGCTCGCAGATGAATACTCTCTCTTGCCCGGCGAACCGTGACTGGTGTTGTCCCGTTGGCCGGCGCGTGCTACCATTATTAGAGGTGATGAGAGGAGCTTTGAGTGGCGTGCATGTTGACTGTCCGCTTTGAAATCGCTGGGCGGCTTCTGTTAGCGGCATCTGTGGTGCTGGCAAGCAATGGCGCGCCGGGAGTTTGCCACGCACACGAGGATGGTGAACGCCCTCACGAGCATCGGGCTAAGAAGCAAGACCTTCACGAGCATCCAGGCCATCAACACTCCCACGCAGGCCAGGACCAACGAAACGAGCGGGGAGTTCATCCGACCAAGACGGCGGACCGCTGCTCGAGCAGCACTCGCCATCTTCACTTTTCGTGGTTCGGCCTGAACTTCACCCTTCCTGCGCCGTCCGACGAAGACGAGTCGAGTCATGAGTTTAGCGGCCCACAAGAAATGGTGATTGTCCGACCGCTGGACGTCACAATACTCGCTACGCCAACTGGGGCTTCGTTTGGCACCGCGTGGTTGGCGCTGCTTGCTGTCGAAGGCCATGACTTCTTGACGGCCGTACCGGCTCTGCCTCAATTCTCCAGTATTCCTGTCGCTGCCGACTCGCTGTGTGACGCTGCGCGCCATGAGCGCTCGGGCGTACAGTTATCGTGATCTTCTTATCGCCCTTTCTGGGCGACGCCGCGCGGTTCTCCGCTCGTAGTTCCATTGTCATCGTTACGTTGCAACTGGCCTTGATATAGATCCCTGGTTGATTAACCAATTTCGCCACGACGCCTCGCGCAGCGTTTGCCCCATGTCGCCGCCGTGCCGCCATCGTGCCGTAAGGAAAAACCATGAACACCCGTCGATTCGTGAAACCGCTCTCGGTCATCGCCCTGGTTCTCGGGGTGGCTGCCGTGGGCTACTTGTCGCGCGGAGCGTGGCTGCCGCAAGCGCCTGGCAGCGCGTCGGAGTCGGTTGCGCCGCCCAAGGAAACCGCATCAACCGGGAAGATCATTGTCGGCGAGCAGGCCCAAAGGAATCTGGGACTGACGGCAAAGCCTTTGAAGGCCGACGATTTTTGGAAAACGATCACCGTCCAGGGCATGGTGGTGGATCGACCGGGAGTGAGCGACCGCGAGGTCGTCGCGCCGGCAACGGGGGTCATCAACCAGATCTGGCACGTGCCCGGCGATATCGTCCAAGCGGGCGACGTGCTGTTCACGCTTCGCCTGACGAGCGATCCAATCCACCAGGCCCAAACGGAACTGTACAAAGCCACCGAGAACATCAAGCTGGCCCAGGCTCGGCGTGAGCGTTTGGCGTCGGTCGGCCCGGCGATTCCCGAGGCTCGTCTGATTGAGGTCGAGAGCGAGATTAAGCGATTGGAAGTGGCGGTTGAATCCAGCCGAAATGAACTCCTCAATCGTGGTTTGTCGGCGAACGACGTCGAGGGGGTTGCGGAGGGGAGTTTTGTTCGAGAAATCCCCATCGCAGTGCCGTCGCAAGTAACCGGTCAGACTTCGCGCTGTGTCGCGACCGAATCGGAGTCAGGCTCGCCGACATCCGTCGTGTCGCCTGTGATCTACGAGTTGCAGGATTTGAAATGCGAACCCGGTCAGCAAGTGCAGGTTGGCACGACGCTCTGCGATCTGTCCAATCACCAGGCGCTCGCGATCGAAGGCCGGGCATTCCGCGACGAGACATTACTGCTGGAACGCAGCATCAAGGAAGCCTGGCCGGTGGAAGTCGATTTTCAGGAAGCTGCCGCAGCCGAATGGCCGGCGATCGAGCAGAACTTTCTTATTCAACAAATTGCCAACACGATCGACCCGGTAATGCGGACGTTCGCTTTTCTCATCCCCCTGGAAAATCAGTCCAAGAAAATCATGCGCGGAGAGAAGCCGCAATTGCTGTGGAGATTCCGGCCCGGCCAGAAGGTGCGATTGAACGTCCGCGTGGAGAAGCTCGAAAACGTCTTCACGTTGCCCGCCGATGCGGTCGTCCGCGAGGGCGCTGAGGCGTTTGTCTTCACGCAGAACGTGAACACTTTCGAGCGAAAGCCCGTGCACGTGTTGTTGCAGGACCGCAGTCGAGTCGTGATTGCCAACGACGGCTCGCTGCCGACTCACAAGAAGGGTGAAGAACGTTGGACGATTCCGGCGGTCGTCCGCAATGCGGCCGCGCAATTCAATCGCATGGCGAAGGCCGGTTCGAGCGAAGTGCCCAAGGGATTTCACATCCACGCGGATGGCAGCCTCCACAAGAACGAAGACGAAGCCAGGTAGCAGGTTCATTCATGCTCAACGCCGTCATTCGACTTTCGCTTCGCTATCGGACGCTGGTCCTCGCCGCGTGCCTTGTGGTGCTCGTGTACGGCGGCTATCTGACGACGTCAATTCCGATCGACGTGTTCCCCGATCTCGACCGGCCGCGCGTGGTGATCCTTACCGAATGCCCCGGCCTGTCCTCGGAGGAGGTCGAAACGCTCGTCACCCTGCCCATCGAAACGGCCATTCTTGGAGCGTCCGGCGTGGAGGCCGTCCGCAGCCAATCCAGCCAGGGAATGAATGTGATCTATGTCGAGTTCAATTGGCGGACCGAGATTCGTTACGCCCGACAGGTTGTCATGGAGCGATTGGCGAACGTGCCCATGCCGCCGGGCATACGTCCTCAGATGACGCCCCCTGCGTCGATCATGGGGCAGATCCTGCACGTCGGTTTGTACCGCCGCAAGGGACCGCAGGACGGCGACCTTGTGCCCGTGGGCAGCTCGGGACTGCTGGCGGAACGAATCGAGGTCAATGGCAAACCCGACGTTGTTGTCTGGCGACCCCACGAGCGAAATCGGCCGGCGGCGTGGCAGCGGGTCGAGATTCAGAATCTGGCGTGGGTAGGGGAACTGCCCGGCCGTACCGCCGCGTTCACTTGCCAGGGACGCCCTCAGACGGCGACGTTCCGCACGCCCCTTGAAGAGCGCATGGATTTGCGCACGACCTCCGATTGGATCATCCGACCGAGACTGTTGAAACTGCCCGGCATCGCCGAGGTGATCATCATGGGGGGCGACGTGAAGCAGTACCAGGTGCTGGTCGATCCAGCCAAATTGCAGGAGTACAACGTATCGCTGCAAGAGATCGAAGCGGCGATCCAGGCCAACAATCTGAACGCCAGCGGCGGCTTTCTGGAAGAGGGCCAGAGCGAACGTCCGGTGCGGATCATCGGACGGCTGGGGCCACTGCCACAGCAGGTGGTCCAGGACCTTATCAAGGCGCCAGTCAAGATGATCGCCGACCGTGCAGTGCTGCTGGGGCAGGTGGCCGTTGTCAAGGAAGGGCCGGCCCCCAAGCGCGGAGACGCCAGCATTGACGGCAATCCGGGCGTCGTCATCACCATCGTCAAACAGCCACATGCGGATACGCGCAAGCTCACCGATCAGGTCAAGGCAGCCCTTCGCGACGCCGAGACCACGTTACCGGCCGACCTTGTCATCAATACCGATCTGTTCCAACTCAAAGGCTTCATCGACCGGGGCATCTATTATGTGGAGGAGGCGCTCGTCATTGGGGCCGTCCTGGTCGTCATCGTGCTCTTCCTGTTCCTGCTCAACATCCGCACCACATTCATCACGCTGACAGCCATTCCGCTGTCGCTCGTTATCACGACGCTGGTATTCCGGTTGATTGGAATGCTCACAGGCATGGAACTGTCCATCAACGTGATGACACTGGGCGGGATCGCGGTGGCAATGGGCGAGTTGGTGGACGACGCCATCGTGGACGTGGAGAACATTTTCCGGCGCCTCTCCGAGAATAACGCCTCGCCGGTGCCGAAACCGGCTCTGTTGGTCGTGTACGAGGCCAGTCGTGAAATCCGCTCGGCGATTGTGTTCGGCACGGCCGTGGTCATTCTGGCATTCATGCCGCTGTTCGCACTGTCCGGCGTCGAGGGCCGACTATTCACGCCGCTGGGCATCGCCTACATTGTGTCGATCCTGGCCTCGCTCGTGGTATCGCTAACCGTCACGCCGGTTCTGTCGTATTATCTTCTGCCGCAGTCGAAGGCCACGCATGGCCACCACGATGGGTTCCTGCTGCGGTGGCTGAAATCGGTGGCAAGCCACCTCATCCGCTTCAGTCTGCGCCACGCAGGCGTGTTGCTGCTCGTGACGTGGATTCTCGTCGGCTTCAGCGCCTGGCAGCTCACGCGCCTGGGAGCCGACTTCCTTCCAAAATTCGATGAAGGCAGCGTGCAGATTAACGTCGCTCTGCCCGGCGGTTCGTCACTCAAGGCGTCCAATGATGTGTCGGCCGTGATCGATGCGAAACTGAAAACCATGCAGACGTCACCGCAAAACCCCAATGGCCCCGTTCTGCATTTTGCGCGTCGCACGGGCCGCGCCGAACTGGACGAGCACGCCCAGCCGGTCAACCTGGGTGAGTATATTCTGACCATGAACCCGAATGCCGGTACGCAGCGCGACGAATTTCTGAAAACGGTGCTGGCGGATTTGCGGGCCGAAGTGCCGGGCGTCGAAATCGAGGCGGAACAGCCCCTCTCGCACCTCATCAGCCACATGCTCTCGGGAGTCAATGCCCAGGTCGCGGTGAAAATCTTCGGCGACGATCTCGACAAGATCCGGGAGCTGGCCAGCGAAGTTCGCTCGGCGCTTTCCGAAGTAAAGGGCGTCACGCCGCCCATTATCGATCCTCAGGAAAGAGTCGACGAGCTGCACGTCGTCTTGCGCGGTGACGATCTCGCGCTGTACGGGATCAGCCGGGAGTTTGTCGCCGACTTCGTCCAAACCGCCCTCAAAGGAGAAGCCGTCTCGAAGGTCCTCGAGGGGCAGCGGCGATTCGACCTCGTCATCAAACTCCAAGAGCCGTACCGCTCGGACCCTGACTTTCTCAAGGAGCTGCGGCTCGAACTGCCGAATGGACGCGGTCAACTGCGGCTCAAGGAGATGGCCGACTTCCCCGTAGCGGCCAGCGGCCCCAATCTGGTGAACCGGGAAAACGTCCGGCGGAAACAAACGGTCCGCTGCAATGTCACCGGCCGAGACCTCGAAGGGGCCATTCAGAAGATCGAGCAGAAAGTCAAAGAGCGCGTGAAGTTGCCCGAGGGATACTTCATCGAGTTTGGCGGGCAGTTCGAGGCTCAACGGTCGGCCACGCAGCGGATCACACTCCTGGCCGGGGTGTCGATCGCGGGGATCTTCGTCGTGCTGATGATGCTGTACCCTTCGACGCGGATCACCTTGCAGATTCTTAACGCGGTTCCCACAGCATTTATCGGCGGAGTGCTGGCCCTGATGCTGACCCGTCAGACGCTCACCGTGGCCAGCCTCGTCGGGTTCGTTTCGCTGGGAGGGATTGCCGTGCGAAACGGCATTCTGCTGGTAACGCATTACTTTCACCTCATGAAAGAGGAGGGACAGGATTTTTCGGAGGCGATGGTGATGCGGGGCAGTCTCGAACGATTGGCTCCCGTGTTGATGACAGCGCTCACCGCCGGAATCGGCCTGATCCCGCTCGCGGTCGGCGGCAAAAAGCCGGGACTGGAGATTCTTTATCCGGTGGCGACGGTGATCCTGGGAGGGCTGATGACCTCGACTTTCTGCGAGTTTTTGTTGCATCCCGGTTTGTTTTGGAAATTCAGCGGCAAGGATGCCGAGCGGTTGGCCCACGGCAAAGGTTCCGAGGAAGATATGTTGCGCGATGCGTAAGCGTTAAATTAACGTTACTGTTTGTTTCTTTCACGAAAGGACAGATGCGATGAAGTACATGAAATGGATGAGTCCAGGGCTGCTCGTTGCGGCCCTGATGGCGACCGGTTGTTCCAAGCCGAACGAGCCCAGGCCTGTTGCGAACAACCCGGCAGCATCGACGGGCGGCGGCGAAGATGCCGCTCATGCCCACGGCACGGGGCCGAATGGCGGTGTGGTGTTTGATCTTGGCAGCCAGCATGCCGAGTTCACGGTGGATCACCCCAAGCAGCGTTGCACGATCCTGATTCTCGGCGACGACGAAACGACGCCAACCGCCATCGCCGCAAGTGAGCTCACGCTGACCATCCACGAGACGAAGACCAAGGACGGGACCGTCGTCGAGGCGATGACGATCACGATGTCGCCCGAGGACGCCGTGGATGGCAAAGCATCGAAGTTTGTCGGCACTGACCCCGGCATCGGCAACGTCGCCGACTTTGACGGCGCCGTCTCCGGCGAAATTGACGGCAAGCCGGCACAGGGAGAGTTCAAGGAGTAACGGTTTTCTTGTGCCACTCGGTCTGCCGTTCTTCGTGCCGTTGGCGATTGCCGAGCGTCTTGGCCTGGGATTCTGGCCGGCCTTCGCTTCCGGTGCGGCACTCTCGTCAATGACCATCGGACTGTGGTTATGGCTGGGACCGCAGACGGCATGAAGCGCGGCAGCCTGATCGTCAGACACTAAAACTCGCGCGGACCGATTCCCAGCGATACTGGCTCTGCTTCTTCGATGGGCGGTTCGTCGAAGACTTCCACGGGATCTTCGAACTCCTCCGCATACACTGGCCGCGAGAACCAGGTGTTCGGACCAAGCTGCTCTTCAACCTGGCCCACGGGCTGATTGATCGGCGGCTCGGCCAGGGGATAGCCATCGATGTCGCCGGGCAAGAATGGCCACGGTTCGGCGAAGTACCTCCAGGATGGAAACGATCGCGACCAGAAAATCATCTCGTCGTTCAACCAGCGCTGCCGGCCGATGGCATAATGCCGACGCTCCTCACCCAACTGATATGCTTCGGCGCCCGCCTCCAGCTTGTCGTAGACCTGCGCCTGGCGCCTGGGTTGGGCGAGCGCCGTGTCGTTTGAGAAAAGCAGTCCAGCGAGAAATAAGACCGTCAGCAGCCACCCCATCATGCACCTCCTTGGCCTGCATTCATTCTATGCGGAGATGAGCCGATTTGCGATTGTCCACGCAAGACATGCGTCCGTGGAACCGTTATCCTGGTGGTCACGGCGCACGTCTGGTACACTGCTGCTGGAGTCGGCTGTGTATTGCAGCCGCTGAGATTGCTTCAGTTCTAGTGAAAGTGACAGGTTATGGCCCAGTTCAAGTCGAAGTATGCCCAAGCCCTGCTGAAAGCACATCAGCCGAATCAATGGGCCTTTCTGTGTGAGGAAGTTGGCTTGGCCCGCGGTGAAAAGAGCGTCAAACTGATCGACCAGGCGTATGGCGAGCTCTCGGTGCGCGGTTACGTTATTCAGGACCCGGACCAAAGCTCCGCGATTTATCAGGGGTGCGTGCCCCGGCGTTTGTTTCAAATCACGGATTCCGGCCTGGCGGTGCGTGGCGCCTGCAAAGAGTAAGGTCGCCGTTTTCGCTGCGGCGTAACCGTTCGCGGGCCGGGGACGGGCTCATTTTCCCGGCGAATTCGCGCAAGGTGCAGCGTACGATTGGGTGGTTGCCCAAGGTGGTTCCCCGGGGAAACGTGCCTGACCTGCTCTCTTGGCCCATGAACGGTGACGCTGCAGCAATTGCGGATCTCACCCGAGTTCAGGCCCTTGCGTTGTGGCGCATTCATCGATCGGAAGCATTCCTCGGTTCCACCGGAACCGGCGTTGCGATACCTTGGCGAAGTGCTTCATAAGCCACCACTGCCACGCTGTTGGATAGATTCAGGCTGCGCACCTCGGGCCGGATGGGAATCCGCAAACGTCGCTCGGCATACTGCTCGTGCAGCCAGCCGGGGAGCCCGTCCGACTCGCGGCCAAAAACCAGAATGTCCCCCTTTTCGAAGGCGGCGCTGGTGTAGGCTCGCTGGGCCGCCTTGGCAAACAGCCATGGCTGCCGCGCGGAAGGTACGATCAACCGTCGATCGAGCGTGGCCCAATCATCCACGACTTCGACTTCGAGATGCTCCCAATAGTCGAGCCCCGCGCGGCGCAAATAATAATCGTCCAATCGAAATCCCAGCGGCCGCACCAGCCACAGTTTCGCTCCCACGGCCACGCACGTCCGCCCCACGCTCCCCGTGTTATGCGGAATCTCCGGCTGAAACAACACAACGTGCAAACAGGGATGATAGAGGGGCTCGCGCATCAACCGCGAACCTAGGAAGCCCCGACCCTAAAGTCAATCGCCTGGGCCCCCATTCCGCCTGTCGGGATGGAGCCGAAGATGGCGAACCAGCCACGATGCCCCAGACAGCGACCTTCTTCCGGCCGCTCCGGCAGAGGACCTGTGCCTGCTAATTCGCGGGCACACGGCGGGTGCCGTTCACCAGCGACTTACATGATTGCGAAGTAGTTTTCGACCGCGAAGTCCATCGTTTCCGGCGTCATCTCAGTTTCGATTTTCTGATAGAGGCAGAAATTCTTGACCTGCATCAACAAGTCGCGCGGCTGGCACGCGCGGAACGGTCGGTTGACGGCCCGATAATGCTTTTGCACCAGGTGATCGACCGCCGACTGGCTGAAGGGAAATCCGAGCTTATCGGCCATCAACTTGATCAGCTCGCGAAAATCGTCTTCTGTGGGATCGGTGACTTCGATCTTGTAGGGAATCCTCCGCAGGAAGGCTTCGTCGCACAGGTCCTTGGGCTGCAGATTCGTTGAGAACACGATCAACTGATCGAACGGCACCTGAATCTTTTTGCCGCTGGCAAGATTCAGAAAGTCGTAACGCTTCTCGAGCGGCACGATCCAGCGGTTGAGCAACTGGTCGGTGCTCATTTTCTGCCGGCCGAAGTCATCGATCACCAGCGTGCCGCAATTGCTCTTAAGCTGCATCGGGGCTTCGCTGATGCCCGTGGCCGTGTTCAACGTGACTTCCAGGTTGTCCATCGTCAGTTCGCCGCCCACGACAATCGTGGGCCGTTTGACGCGGACCCAGCGCTTGTCGATCTGGTGCTGTTCAATCAGGCCGCCGCGCGATTCGAGCGGAGCTTCCTCGTGATTGCTGGGATCGAACAGACGGATGATTTCGCCGTCGACGCCGATCGCCCGGGGAATCCAGATGTGGTGTCCAAAGGCGCGCGTAATGCGTTCGGCAATGCTCGTTTTGCCGTTGCCCGCGGCGCCGTACAAGAACAGCCCTCGTGCGGAGTTGATGGCCGGTCCCAGGCGACGCAGCATTTTTTGATTGATGAGCAAGTCGGAGAAGGCCCGCTTTAGATCGTCGACGGTCGGATGCTGGGCGGTGAGCGATTGGGCCTGCACGCTGTCGATGTAGTCTTTGAGCGAGACCGGGGCGGCGCCGAAGTAAGTACAGTGTTCGCTCAGCCGCCGGGCGCGCTCGCGGCCCAGGTCGGTGAGCGTGTAAAGGTAGTCGTTCATCGGGGCATCGGCCCTGTGAACGATCCATTGTTCTTGTTTGAGCTGCCGCAACAGTTCGGTCAGCAAAATGAAGGGCAGCTTTAGTTGATCGGTCATTAACCGGCCGGATGCATCGCCTCGTGCCAACAGCAGTTTGAGGATCAGCGCCTCAACCTCGCTCGACGTGAGTTGGGCCTGAGCGAACGATTTTGGCTCCACGGGATAGAACACCTCTGTTTCCAGCGGCGCACCGGCGGACGATGGCGGCTCGCTGCTTTGCGCTCCTGCCAGGGCTCCATCTGTTAAACCGTTGAGCCGGCCGAGCAGTTCGTCGAGCTTCACGTCTTGGTGCGAATGCTTGGGCCGATCGTGCTCGGGGCGCGTGGCGTCGAGCGCGGTCCAGGGATCGGCCACGGCGTTTTTACCCTTGGCCGTCAGTAGAGCAAGCAGATTTTCGTTGGGCATGATGGCGAACCGTGTCAGGCTTTCCAGCCGGACGAAAAACCGATCAAGGCAGTCTGTAAAGCCAGTCCTGCGCAGGGCACGAGGCACTGCAAATTTAGGACACGAATGCCAGACGGGCAAAGCAATCAACCTTGCCGCGTGACGTTTGTAGCGGTCGCAACCGTTCACAAGCCGGGGACCGGCTCATTTTCCCGGCGAATTTGAAAGAGGCGTCTCCCGCTGTTGGGTGGTTGCCCACCGTGGTTCCCGGGAAAATGCGCCCCTGGTTTTGCCCGTGAACGGTTACCTGCTATCCGCTAATAACGCGGCAGCGTCGAGTCGATTTCGACCGCCCACTGATCGATGCCCCCCTCCATGCTTTGCACGTTCGGAAAGGCTTGTTCCCGCAGCCACATCGCGACCCGTCGGCTGCGACCGCCATGGTGGCAGTGGACTACGATTGAGTGGTTTCGAAACGGTTCAAGCTCGGCGACGTGGTCGGCCAATTCACTCATCGGTAACAGCTTGGCGCCTTCAATCCGCACGGTGGCGTACTCGTCGGGCTCACGGCAATCGACGAGCAGAAAATCGCCGCCCGCATCAAGCTTCGCCTTGGTGGTGCGGCAGTCGAGATCGAGCGGAAGGTCGCGCATGTAGCGAGTATAGCCAGCGCGGAGTGCGACGCAAGCAGTCAGCTCTTCACTCCCCGCCGCCGACGATCCGCAGCGCGCACATCAGAACTGCGACGCAGCCAAGGATCGCCAAGAACGTCGTCACCTGATCGGCAATGGTCTCGCCCGCAATCTGCCTCCACGAAACCTGCTCGCTGACAGGTTCGAGCGATGGCAAGGTCGGACTGTTAACAAAGCCAGTCTGCGGCAGCGCCTGATCGGCGGTCGGTGCTCGCGTTTCGATCGCTCTTGCGGCGAAGGAATTCGCAGGTCCCTCGAGGTCATCAGGCTCGACCGGCCGTTCGCGTCGCGGTAATCGCACCATCAGCCCCGAAGGTCCCTGCTGCGCGACGACGACGGGGCTGGGCACGGGCTGTACCTGCGGCAACGGCGTCGAAGCCGGAGGATTTGGCCGATCGGTGAGCGACGCCAAGAACCACTTCACGCGCCCGCAATAGCTGCCGGCCGTTCGACCGCCACCTTCGCCAAATAACACGCCGGCCAACTCGCCGCGGCTGTTCAGGATGGGACCACCCGAATCGCCCTGCCGGGCAGTCGCGGCAAGCTCAACCATCTCAAATGGCATCCGCCTTTCCGGAGCGACATACTGCGTGCAACGCCCGGCGACGGCTCGATAGTTTCCCGAGCCGTAACCAGCGATTGTCAAGGGATCGCCGGGTCGCGGCGCGATACTGGCCAGAGGGACCGGCTGAACATTCGGCCGCTTGATGACGAGTGCCGCGAGGTCCCAGTCGCGGTCAATCTTTCGCACCCTGGCCAGTGAATAAAATCCGTCGGGAAACACCACGGAAATATTTCGGGTCGCCTCGTTAATTACATGGTAATTGGTGATCACCAGACCAAAGTCGCCGTGGACATCCACCAGCGTGCCGGAGCCGAATGAAATCGTGCCGGTGCCGGGTGCCACGACGCGGACAACCGCTGGGTGAATGTTCGGCTGCGCGCTGTCTTTGCGCTCTCGCGGCGCGAAGCCCAGCGGGCGCCCTCTGGGAGGCAACCCCTGGACCTGAGCTGCGAGGGGGGACGATCCTCCGATGCCCAGCAGCGACGATACCGTAGCGCCGGCCAATGCGCCTTCGGCGCGGCAAATGGCAGACAATGCAATCAACCACACGAGCCCACGAAGGATCACGCTTCAGCAGCCTCAGTTGACGAGTTTGCCGATCCATCGGTCGTGGTACCATCCTGGTCCTGCCCCATCGGCCGCGAGTGCCCTCTGGGTGGCTTTCGTCGCGACTCGCTTTCCAGAATCCGCCGCAGCAGTTCATTCCGAAGCCGCTGTCGGTCGGCTGAACTCGCCAGATTAATCCCCGTTTCGCCCACGGCGGCTGGGTCGATTCGCTGGGCGGTCCCGGCTGGCCGGTCGTGGGTGAGCGGTTGTTTGGCCTTGGGCAACATGGTTCTTAGGCAGCCAGGGGACGGCCGCCTTTGAGTTCTTCGTCGCGCGGTGGAAAATCGCATCCGGCCAAATACTGCGCTTTGAGCCGGATTAACTCGGCCCGAAGGGCGTTTTCGACCAGCTTCGTGAGCGTCATCCGCGCGGTAAAACCGGCGAGATGAAACGCAGCGTTGCGGGCTTCGTCGAGCACGTCGATCGATACGTACAGGGTGGCCCGAACCTTGGGCACCGTCGAATGTGGGAATTTTGGCATGGCGTCGGCGGGTTCGTGGCGCGAGACCAGGGTATTGGCCGCCAGGAATTAACGTCGGACGTTTTCGGACGATTGCCGCACGATTGTCACGACGCGTGTCAGCAGTTGCCCAGGCGGAAAAAGATGCAGTCGCGGCAAAGCTTCGCCAAAGCTAACCGTTCAGGGGCCGGGGACTCGCTCGATTTCCCGGCGAATCCTCCAGGGTTGCATCGTCCTGTTGGATGATTGCCCAACGTGGTTCCCGGGAGAATGACCTTGTCCCCCTCTCGTGGCCCGTGATCGGTTGTAGCAACCACGCGGCCTGGGCCCGCTCCGGCGGTTTTGCGTCTGCTGATGTCAGTTCGTCCCTGCCAGCGGCGCTTCCACCTGGCCTTTGACGCTCACGGCGCCTGTCGGGGCTTCTTCGATGTCGGTGCGGACCAGGATCTGCCCTGCAAGAGTCTGAGCGGACGCGCCCGCCTCAAACATCAGGGGCACCACGTGCACGAGCTTCGCTTCGTCGGACGGCTGGAACGAGAAACCCGCGTCCTCTGCAACGATCTCCAAGATCTTGAAGGGCCTGGCGCCCTTCACGATCAACTGCCGTTTGATTTGCTGCCCAGCCTGCACTGTACCCAACATCAGAGGGGACGGGCTCACCGTCAGATTGGCGACCACCAAACCTTCAACCTTCAGCGGCACCTGGGTGACGCGGCGGTCGTTGGTGAGCAGCAGCAGCTCGTTGTTGACGTACCCGATCGGCGCGTCGTTTTTGAGGCGCACGACCAAATTGTAGGAGACCCGGCCGTTCGCTCGGGCGGTTTCCACGACGTCGGCCGCCACATAGGGGGAGCTCGTCTTGACTTGTTCAATCTTCCAATCGTTTCGGCCGGCATAGTCGATTTTAACCGATCTTTCCGCCCCCTTTCCCCGGCCTACCGAACCGAGCGAAACCAGGCCCGGATCAAACACCACGTCGGTGCGGATGTAGCCGTCGACTCGCAGTTGGACCTCGGCGTATTGCGGCCGGTCGAGCGTGACCGTTACCCAGGCACCCCGTTTACCGGTAAAACCACGGGTATTGAAGGCGGCCACGACGATGGCTTCCTCACCCGGCGCTGCCGTGTCCTTAACCACGCGGGGCTGAGTGCAGCCACAACTACTTCGGACGCTGCTAATGTGGACAGTGTGTTGGGTGTTGTTTCGCAGCACAAAGGCGTGCTCGACTTTGGCCGCCCGCGCCACGGCCTTGAAGTCGTGCGACTTCTCGGCAAAAAGGCTGTCCGCCCATGGTTGGCCCGCCGCCATGCCGGTCCCCACGATGACCAATACCGCCGCCAACCACGATTGCCTGAACACGGTTTAACCCCCGGAATATTAGAAAAGCGTCCCTTGGTCGTATGTTCAAGTCTGCGCTTTGCGTAAAAAAAGTCAAATATGCGGATAACACGATTGTTAGGCGTGGAATCGGCAAGAATGTTTCAAGATTTCCCGACGAATGACCGGATCCGTACTTCCCCGGCAAGAACCGGCGTCCAGGCGAGCCGCGGGTTCATTCGGGATCGGAAGCCTTTCAGCGTATCAACTCCAGCGTGCCCCACAGGCTTGGATCCGAGGCGAAGGGGACCTCGATGCCCACGCTAAAGGTCTGCTCGGCGAATTCGCGGTCGAACAGATAGTAGGTGAATCCGAGCTTCGGATTATCCACCGCATTGAAACCGGTGAGCGCTGCCGCCGGGATGTGCACGGCCATCTGATAGCCGTCCTTTTTGATGACACTGTGGACCTTTAACATCCCTGGCCGCACAGGCTGGGCGTTTTCGCGCGCCCGATCGACGAGCAGTTGATCGGCCACCGGCTCGGTGAATTGCCGGCCGCCTCCCGCGGGCAGGAAGGCAAACCGATGGCAGAATCGACTTGCCCGATGGATGTTATGGGTATCCCGGGTGTCGATCCAAAGCTGCATGCCGTCGCTGTCTTCGAGCTTATTCTCGCGGCACCATAGTGGATGTTTCTTCTGGCTGACCGTGACCGTGAAGAACAAACCTGTGTCATTCCAACCGGCCCGCACGTCGGCGTATCCGGCTCGCCTTTCCATTTCATCGAGCGACGGCAATCGGTGCGATTCGCTCAGTTCGCATCCCTGAGCGGTCCACGCACGTTCGAAGCGCAAGCACGGCGCCGCAAAGCGAAAGAGAAAACGGGTGGGAAGAAGCGACTCAGCCATAGTCACCAAGCCGATAGCAATTTGATTTTTGGGAAATCGCCGACTACTGCTCGATATAGCTTTTCGTCGGCTGTCACTCCGTCGCATCCGAGCTTTTCAACGACCGCAACAAAGAGGGCGTCGTACACGGCACAGCGGTACTTCAGGGCCAACCCGAACCCTCTGCGGAGCAGATCGCCGGACGGAATCATCGGAACTTGAATGCTCGATAGCACTTCAAAAAAGCGACCTGCCTCATCCGCCGTTATCTTCTTTCTAAGCTGGCGAACGAAAATGGCGTTCGCCACTTCAATCAGCGCAAGGTCCAGAACGATGAGCGGGTCGTTCGAGCCATCGGTAAGTCGCACGGCTTTTAGCGAATCTTCTTCTGGAAGAATCCACTTCGCCACAACGCTACTATCAATGACGAGTGGCATGGGTGCTACACATCCCGCATCCGGTCTGCAGCGATGTCGATCGTGCTATCTGGAAAAGTGCCGTACTTCGCGCGCATCTGCTCACGAAATTCGCTGGCTTTCTCAATCCACGGATCGAAGGGGCGTTGGGATTTATCTAATACCTCGATCGTCAACCGCACAGGCTGCTTGTCGGCAAGCTCAACTGTGCCCACGGGCTTGAAGATACCATCCTCGTAAACCGCTTCAACCGTCGTCATGTTCCGCTCCTTAGCGCGGCGCGCTCGCGGGCCGCCGCATCTCCATTATAGGCCGGGCCGGCCACACTCTCCAAATGCTCCTGGAGAAATGGCCGCAAATCGCCTCTGGCAAGGTCATCGGTCGTTGTGAAGCGCAGTTTCAGGTGGTCTCGAGCGGAGCCGCTGTGGAACTCCCGATCGGCGCCCAGTTCGGCGACGCGGCCGAGCGCGAATTTGCCTTTGGGTCCGGTGAGAACCAAGTCGACGCTTGCCAAACGCTTGGTGTAAATCGTGGCCCAAGGTTCGTTCTGACCCGCCACGAATACGTGCACCACCTGTTGGTTATTCCAAAGGAATTGGCCGGCCGGCGCCACTTCAGCGATCAACTCACAGAGTTCTTCCAACACGTCAATGTCCCACAACGGCGGCTTACCCGGTGGAAATCCCTTGCGGGCGAAATGCCATTTCTGACCGAGCACTTTCCATGGCATCACATCTTCGGGACGACTGCGCGCGCGGTCGGCGAACTTGTGAAAACCCTGTACGGCACGTTCGATGAAATTCACAAATTGCGGCCTGTTGATTTCCTCATAGGAATGCACGCGAAGCTGCACTTCTTGAAACGGGCCTCGAAGGTTTTTGCATCGAACGCGCGGCTCGCGGCCGTAGACGGGCAAGTCGTGCATGTCGTTGAGCGGCTTGAGGTCGAGCTGGCTCACCAGGGCTTCGCGCGAGAACGTGTTTTTGGCCACGCGAAACTTCAGCGTCAGCAGCCACGGATCGCCGGTCAGGGCGTGCATGAACCAGCCGTCAGACCTGGTCTCGCCGGCGATTTCGACCACGGTGCGATTGTTCCAATTGGTATCGCTGAACGCTCCTAGCTTGTGGACCCGCTCAACGACCTCGGCCAGGATGCGGCCGTCCCATTGGCAGGGCTCGCCTTTGCGGCCGACGCGGTCGTGCGTGTGCCAGCGCTGCCCGTCGACTTCCCAAGGCATCGAGATTTCCTTGCCGATTTCCGCCAGGTCGACGTCGCCGTCGCGCTCCGCTTCCGCGGACTGGAAGTCGTGCGGTTTGCGTTCCACGCGCGGACCGGCGGCGAGCATGGAGGCGAGCATCTCGCCCGTGTGCGAACGCATACCCGAAGCAAGCTGCCCAGCTGAACGGGATGACTTTTTGAATTGTTTCGCGTGTTCGACGATCGCTTCCGGTGTGCCTGCCGCCACGACGTAACCGCCGCCGTCGCCTGCTTCGGGTCCCATGTCGATGATCCAATCGGCCGTCTTGACGACATCCAACTTGTGCTCGATCACAACCACGGTGTTGCCCAGAT
>SXHT01000004.1 GCA_005773095.1 Planctomycetaceae bacterium | reverse complement strand
TTTGAACTCGCTGTAGAGCTGGGCCGCCAGGGTCTTGTTGTGCGAGAGAACCAGCGTCGGCTTTTGCACTATCTCAATGACGTTCGCCATGGTGAACGTCTTGCCTGACCCAGTCACGCCCATCAGCACCTGATGCTGCCGGTTTTCGCGCAACCCTGCGACCAGCCTGGCAATGGCCTGCGGCTGATCGCCGGCGGGCTGAAAAGGACTGATCAGCTTGAAAGGCATGGTCCTGCTCCGCGATGGCATGATTTCGTCGCCCCGAATGCGATGATTGTAGGAGCGGGCCCCTCGGAATTCCATCCGCCCTGTCCGGGAATCGGTTTTCCAGTCAGTCAAGTGGCTCTAAGCAGGAACCGATTCGTTCAAATGTGTGCTTGCCGATGCCGTGGACACGGCGAAGGTCGGACGCCGTCCGGAATCCCCCGTCCGTCGCCCGTGACTCAACGATCCGCCGAGCCAGCGTTTCGCCGACGCCTGGCAACTGTGCAATCTCAGGCCAGGGTGCCGTGTTGATGTTGACAATGAACTTCACGCGCTGAGCAGGCGTCCTGTCGAAGTTGGCCTGATCGCGGAAGATTCCCCCCGTCAGCCAGCCGGCAAGCGTGATCGTAAGCAGGAGCGCGACGCCTGCCGCGATGATGGACTGGTCGCGCGGTCGCAGCAGCGGCCAGCTCGATGACAAGATTTCTTTCGGCATGGAACGATTGTGGGGTTGCGTTGGGTTCGGTGCCGAGCATGGAGTGGTTGGGTGAGTTCCTGCCCCCCTCCCGCGGGCGGCTTCGCGGCGATTACGGGTTCTGCCGGAGCAGATGCAGACGCAGCAGGTTGAGCGCTTGCTTGGCAGCGCGAGGTTTCCAGATCGATCGGTGGCTGACAAGAGTGGAGGGAAAGGCCTTCGTGAAATCGCTCGACGCAAGAGCTACGTGATACGTAGCCGGTTGGTTTTCACCGTTCTTTTCCAAGGGAAAAGGTCCGACGGCGAGCCCGTAGTCGACCTTCAGGAATGATCGCATGCTTTCTGCCAGTTTCAACGCGACTTCGCGGCTGGAGGGGCCGAACTCTTCGATGAGCCCGGCATGCTCGCCGAGGATTCCCAACAACATCGGCGGACTTGCCAGGATCTGACCGCCTCGATAGGGGCCCGCCGGTCCATTTGCCTCTGCGAGCCATTCGGCCAACAAGCCTTGCGTAGCGCATTCCAGGGTGCCGAGCGATTTGCCTTGAACGCAAAGCATTCGCAGCAGCGCATGCTCCAACTCGTCGTCTTCTTCGCCGAACACCAGGTCGCCCAGGCATTGGCGGATGGTGGCGATCGTGGGTTCCATCAGGGCGAAACATTCTTCCGAAGTGCGGGCGGTGGCGGTGACTCGCAGCGTGATCGTGGCGGCGTGAACCGTAATGCCGACGGAAGGATCGCGGCCCCGGGCAATCAGGTCGGGCAACATCGATTCCAATTGACTTTCGCCGACACCGAAGCATTTGATGCGGCGATGGCGGATGACTTGCGGCGCCGGCTGCATCAAGAGGATCGCCGGGGCCACGGTTTGGGTAAACATCTCCCGCATTTCGGCGGGTACGCCGGGCAGGGCAAAGACGCGGGCAAAGTGGTCGTCGGAGCCACCGGCAATCGCCATGTCGATTCCGGGAGCGGTCCCCTTGTCATTGGGAATCGGTCGGCTGCCGGCTGGGAACATGGCTTGCGCGATGTTGCGCTCGGGCATCTCGCGTTGGTGTCTTGCAAATAAGTTGCGAATGTGGGCAAGCGCTGGTTCGTCGAGCGCCAGCGCCACTCCGGCGACTTTGGCAATGACTTCGCGCGTGAGGTCGTCCGCGGTGGGACCAAGGCCGCCGGTGGCAACGATCAGATCGGCGCGATCGACGGCTTGCGCGAATACGCGCACGTTCGCGGCCAGGTCGTCGGCCACCGTCGTATGGTACACTGTCTTGACGCCCAGATTGCCAAGCTGCTGGCTGAGCCATTGGCTGTTGGTGTCGAGTCGCTGGCCGCTGGTGAGCTCATCGCCGATGGAGATGATTTCCGCGATCATGGGACGCGCCGGGAGCGAGGGTTCTCTTCGGCGATCAGGGGTTGAAACGTTCAATTGACGTAACCGTAGAATAAACCAGTCACTCAGCATTGGCGAGGCCCATGTCGCACAGAGAGTCACCGCTGGTTCAGCTTTCGCACGCTTCGCATCTGAAACCGAAAGCGGAGGGTGGCCCGTCTCAGCCGCAACCAGGGACTGGGGAGGAGTTGCTGCTCGACGTGCAGGGTATGACGTGCGCCAGTTGCGTCGCACATGTGCAAGCGGCGCTGGCGAAGGTGCCCGGGGTCAATGAGGCTCGCGTTAATCTAATGACCGAGCAGGCGACGGTGGTGTTCGATCCCAGGCAGGCGGACTCGGCGAAGTTTGTCGATGCCGTCCAGCGAGCCGGATACTCGGCGACGCCGATCGGGCACTCCCCTCACCACCATGGAATTGACATGGATAAATCGCTCGGCGAGATGACCGCATGGCGCTGGCGACTGATCGCCGGAGCGCTGATTCTCTCACCGATGATCGCAATTCACTTTTTGGGCCAATCGCACGCCTGGAATTGGGCCCAATTCGGATTGGCCACAGCGATGCAGATTGCCGTTGGCTGGCCCTACCTGGCCAACGCGCTCAAGCGATTGAAATACGGCGCTGCGAACATGGACTCCCTCATCGAACTCGGTTCGATGGCAGCGTATCTGGCCGGCATTTTTGCCTTAATGACAAGCCGACACGACATGTACTTCATGGATTCCGCGCTGATCTTGGAGTTTGTCACGTTGGGCAAATTTCTGGAGGCCCGAGCCAAACGTCGAGCGTCGCTGGCAATTCGCAAGCTGCTCGATCTTTCGCCCCAAGAGGCGAGAGTGCTGCAAAACGGCGAGACGGTGGTGATGGCGGTAACGCAGGTTCGCGTGGGCGACTCGATTGTCATTCGACCGGGCGACCGCGTGCCGCTCGACGCCCGAGTTCTCCAAGGCATGTCGAGCGTCGATCAGGCCTGGCTCACGGGTGAATCGATTCCGATTGACAGGCAGCCGGGCGACGAAGTGCTCGCCGGAGCGATCAACGGCGCAGGCTCGCTGACGGCAAGGGTGACAAGGGCAGCGGATGACACGGCCTTGGCCCGAGTGATTAACCTGGTGCGCCGCGCTCAGGAATCAAAGGCCAAGGCCCAGCGGATCGCCGATCAGATCGTGTCGTGGTTTGTGCCCGCGATCGTGGTCGTCGCCACGCTGACGCTTTTGGCGTGGGGCGTTCTGGGGGGCAACTGGGAGATGGCCTTTCAGTCGGCGGTGGCGGTGATTGTGGTCGCTTGCCCCTGTGCGCTCGGACTGGCGACCCCCACGGCAATTCTTGTGGCCAGCGGCCGAGGGGCGGAAAAAGGCATTTTGATCAAGGAAGCTCAGGCGTTGGAAACCGCCGGCCAACTGACTGTGGTGGTGCTCGACAAGACGGGCACGATCACGGCTGGCAGACCCAAGGTGACCGACGTGATCGCGATCGATGGCGATGAGAAGCTGGTACTTGCGGTATCCGCCGCGGCGGAGCGACTGAGTTCTCACCCGTTTGCGCAGCCGATCGTGGCGGCGGCGGAAGCAAGGCAGGCGCCCCTGCCAATCGCCAGCAGCCTACAGGTTGTTTCCGGCGCGGGCCTTGTCGCGACCGTCGACGGCGTCACGGTCCTCGTGGGCAACGAAGGGCTGATGACGCGCCAGGGCATCGGCGTGCTCCTCCCGCGGACGGACGACGACGCGCAGACGGACGTCCCGGCGGGCGAGTCGA
>SXHT01000266.1 GCA_005773095.1 Planctomycetaceae bacterium | reverse complement strand
GATCGAGCAGATGATCACGGCGTTGTCGTCCGCGTCGCGCATGACCTCCATTTCGTACTCCTTCCAACCGATGATCGACTCCTCGATGAGCACTTCGGTCACGGGTGAAAGTTCCAGCCCCCGGCGGACCATGTCTTCAAATTCGCTGCGATTGAACACAATACCCGAGCCACTGCCCCCCATGGTAAAGCTGGGGCGAATGACCGCCGGCAGCCCGATATCCGCCAGCACGCGGCGGGCTTCGTCAAGCGTGTGAACCGTCTCGCCACGGCAGACCTCAAGGCCGATCTTACCCATCGCGGCCTTGAACTCTTCTCGATTCTCTGCCTTGGCGATGACCTGGGGATTGGCGCCAATCATCTCCACGCCGAACTTTGCCAACACGCCATGCTGGTCCAGCTCCATCGCCAGATTGAGCGCGGTTTGCCCGCCGAGCGTTGGCAACAGCGCGTCGGGGCGCTCGGCCTCAATCACCTTGCTCACGATCTCCCAAGTGAGCGGCTCGATGTACGTGCGGTCGGCCATGCCGGGATCCGTCATTATCGTGGCCGGATTGCTGTTGACCAGAACCACCTCGTACCCTTCTTCGCGCAGCGCCTTGCAAGCCTGCGTGCCCGAGTAATCAAACTCGCAGGCCTGCCCGATCACGATCGGCCCCGAACCAAT
The DNA here is from genome assembly GCA_005773095.1 of Planctomycetaceae bacterium. Classification (GTDB taxonomy): domain Bacteria; phylum Planctomycetota; class Planctomycetia; order Pirellulales; family PALSA-1355; genus SXHT01. The sequence goes on along the minus strand of SXHT01000266.1, from coordinate 3,565 downwards.
GATCAGAATCTTGTGAATATCCGTTCGACGCGGCACGTGCGAATCTCTCCCTTTGTTGCTGTGGATCGGGCATTCGAACCTGACCCGCCGCTGGCACTTCGAGTTCCGCCAGCTACCCTGGGTGTAAAATCCTATAAGCTTACCACGCATGGGCGCATGGGTTCAATCGCCGTTCGCATCGAAGGCGCTCACAAGCCATCCAGAAACACGAGCAGAGGTGCCCCTGCGAATAGCAATGCCAGGGCGGTCATTAGCAGACCAAAGGCCATCTTCGGCCAGCGGTGGCTGACACACCGATAGGTGGCAAACGACAGTACCATCAGGATCAATCCATGGAGAAAAAGCGCGGCGTGATAACGGGCGCTAAACCCCCAAAACTCATCCGGCTCCCAGAATCTGTCGCGCGAGTATATCATTTTGACTCGGCGGAGAACATTAACCAATTCTCCCTGGACTTCTTCCGAGACGGGCACGACCGGATGACGCTCGTGCCAGACAAGCTTCTCGCGAGTTAAACAGTCGCACCAACTCGCGACTAGCGCAATGGGAAGGAAGAGCATCATCAAGTCGGTCAAGCGGTATTGCACAGAATCGCCTCCTGATTCCGTTGTAACAGATTCGTCTCAGGCCGCGCTACCCAGAGTAAAGCTATCCAACAATCGCCGTCCGGTGGGGATTCGATTAGGCTCTCGTCCCCGCCGGGCGGCTTCGAGATACCAGCCGATCAAGCCGCTACGCGGCTCCCTGAATTATGTAATTTCGTCATTTTGACGATATTGAGGAGCAGTTGGCGGATTCAATTGCCATAAGCCCACAGCCGTCTGCCCGCTTCGCGTCGGCACTGCCCGTTTCTTCGTCACTACCTGCACGCGGTTCGTTGACAGTTTGCCGTAAGCCATTTACGCTAAAGGGGTTGAAAGACTTCCTTCAGATGCCGCCTGTTTGGGCGGAGGCAGGGGCGGCGTGGCCGATAAAGCCTGGTCCGGCGTGTTTGACGAGGCAACCGACCCTCGCGTTGAACGCTTTACCGAAAGTATCAGCGTCGATAAGCGGCTCTACGCGCAGGACATCGCCGGCTCGATTGCCCATGCCCAGATGCTTGCCAAGGTGGGGCTTCTAACAACCGATGAGTGTCGGCAAATCGAGTCGGCCCTGGCCGAGATTCGCCATGCGATCGAATCGGGCACGTTCCGGTTCCACGCGGATCTGGAAGACATCCACCTGCACATCGAAAAAGCGCTGACCGACCGGCTCGGCGACATTGGGCGAAAACTACACACAGCCCGTAGTCGCAACGACCAGGTTTCGACGGACTTGCGTCTGTGGGTGATCGAGGCGATCGACCAGATCGACACGCGACTGGCCGACCTTCAGAAGGCATTCGTAGGGAGGTGCGATGCCGATCGCGACGTTGTTTTACCGGCCTATACCCACCTGCAACGAGCCCAACCTGTGCTCGCGCCCCACTATTGGCTGGCATATTGCGATAAATTCAATCGCGACCGAGGCCGTTTGACAGATTGCCGCGGCCGCACCAACGTGTTGAGCTTGGGCGCCGCGGCGGTGGCGGGAACCAGCTTACCGATCGACCGGGAAGACGTGGCTCGACGCCTGAACTTCGCCGCGGTCGCGGGGAACAGCATCGACGTTTCGAGCGACCGCGACTTCGTCGTGGAGTTTGCGTTTTGCCTGACGCTCGTCGCAGAGCATCTGAGCACATGGGCTGAGGAGTGGATTCTGTGGAGCACCACCGAATTTAACTTCCTGCGGTTGCCCCAGGCATTTTGCACGGGCTCGTCGATTATGCCGCAGAAGGTGAATCCCGATGTGCTTGAGCTCATCCGTGGCAAAACGGCGAGAGTGGTTGGCAATCTGACTTCACTTTTGGTGCTTTTGAAGGGCCTGCCACTGGCCTACAATCGCGATTTGCAGGAAGACAAGGAGCGAATCTTCGATTCGTTCGACACAGTCAATGCATGTCTGGAGCTGGCGTCGCCCTTGGTGGCGGGAGCAAGACTGAACGTCGAGGCGATTCGTGAAAAGCTCGACCGTGGGCACCTCGATGCCACAACGTTGATGGAATTTCTGATCAAGCGTGGCACCCCGCAGCGAACCGCCCACCAGATTGTGGGCCGGTTGGTTCGCACGGCGCTGGAACGTTGCGTGCGGTTGTCGGATTTAACGGAGGACGAGCTGAAAGCGGCCGATGCAAGCCTCGACGCCAGTATTTACGACGTGCTTGGCGTTGAGAAAGCGGTCGCCGCGTTTATAAGTTACGGCTCGACCGCCCCAAGCCAGGTGGCGGATCAATTGGCGATATGGAAGAAAAAACTCTCTGTTTAGCGGCGAGGCTTGCCCGCCGCAGTCCCTTCAACTCAAGTCAAACCGCCATGAACCGCATGCTCACCCTACTTGCCGTGTTGCTGAGTTCAACAATTACTCTTGCTCAAGATGAGCAACCCGAGGCCCAGCCGGCGAAAGCCACGCGGAAGCCGGCCGCTCAAAAGCCCGTTATCACCGATCCGGCGGTCTTGGCGGTGCTCGAACTAAAACCGCAAACGCCACCCCAGCAGTTCGAAGCCGCGCGATTGCTTGCCGACTTGAACCAGCCGGAATTGGCGCGAGAGTTCTTGAAGCAGCTCATGCAGGCGAAGCTCGACGATGCCGCCTTGGCCGCATTGGCGGACAAATTCGACACGCCCACGTTCTTGCGATTCGGGCGAACCGAAGCACTTGCACCCGAAGCCGCACAATTTGTCAGTGCCGTGCTCGCGGCCGCCGAGAAAGTTGGTCGAGATCCCGCGCGGCTGGAAAGACTCGCCCAACAGCTTAGCGATCCGGGCAAGATCTCACGAGAGGATGCAATCGTTGCTCTGCACCGCGCGGGGAGTGCCGCGGTAGGCCCCGTGTTGAGCGGTTTGGCTGACGGCAAACGAGCGAGCGAACATGCGGCGCTTCGTGAAATGATCTTGCTCTTGAACAACGACGCAACGGCGCCGCTGTCGAGCGGGCTCGAAGCGCCCGATGCCGGCACGCGCGTGCTGGCGATTGAGCTACTGGGTCAATTGAACGCGAAAACTGAAATCCCCGCACTCGTGGCTGCCCACGCGGACACCCGTTCCGAAGAACGTGTGAAGCAGGCTGCCGCAAGCGCGCTTGCGGCCATCTTGGGCAACCTTCCAACGGCCGGCGAATCGCAACGGTTCCTCGAACGCGCTGCGCAAAAAGAATTAGAGCTTGCCCGACGGATCGACTCGCTAGACAACTCCGGCGAACCGCCAACGCGGGAGATTTGGCGGTGGGACGCCAAATCGAATCGGCCAACGATGTCGATCGAGCCCGCCGCCAACGTGGCGCGCCGCACGGCGGCACGGTTGGCCCGGACGTTGACCGTCGGCGGTGCCACAGAACCGGCGCGACAGCGACTTTTTGTCGGCACCGTGCTGGAAGAAGCCAAACACAGACACGGCATCGATCGTCCGCTTGCGCCCGAAGTTGTCAAGGAAGTTGCTTCGCTGGGCGCGGAAACCGTGAGCGATGTCTTGCACCAGGCGATTTCCTTGAG
>SXHT01000265.1 GCA_005773095.1 Planctomycetaceae bacterium | reverse complement strand
GCATCGGTGTTGGCGGAGAAGGCGAGCGCGTTGTTCGACTGGCTGCTCTCGATCGGCAGATCCAGCATGGCGGTAGGGAAATTACTCACGCAAATCAGGTCGCCGCCGTCGGCCATGTAGTGTTTTTCTTTTGTGTCCTCGTCTTCATAGAAGCCGCTGCCGGAGAAGACCCAGGTGTTTTCCAGCGTCTTGCCGGTTTTGTAATTCTTCACCCATTCCTGGGCATTGGCGCGGCGCACGCCGCTGGCGTCGGTCCAGACCAGCGTAATGTCGATCGGCGTACCGTGCGCCGGTTTGTAACTGGGCGTAAACTGCACGGGGCCCCCCGCTTGCGCTCCGACCGCAAGCAGCGCGGCGTGAAGAATGAACGCCTTGCAGTTAATCGCCACGATCGACTCGTGTTCCTTGGTGCCTTTGAGGCAGGCGAACATTTCCAGGGGACCTTCGGTCAGGACGACTTCGCCATCGACCACAACGCGTCTGTGTTGAGGATCGATCCAGGCGTTGCACTCAGGGTCGAGCCGCTTCATGCCCGGTGGATCCTTCGCCAGTTTTATCGGTGGCGACTCGGCGGGGACCTTGTCCGAGGGTGTGTCGCCAATCAGTGGCTGGTTCGGACTCTCGTCCTGCTTCTGGGCGCGGAGCAGATTCCAACTCCCCAACGATCCGCCGATCACCAGTACGACCATCGCGCCGCCAAGCATCCGTTGCATAGTTTCCAACCTTTCCGGGGTCGTGACAGAAAATAGACCATCGCCGGGAAGCAAAAACGTAACCGTTCACGGGCCGGGGACTGGCTCATTTTCCCGGCGAATTCAACGAGGTGTGTCGTTCTGTTGGGTGGTTGTCGAACGTGTTTCCCGGGAAAATGTGCCTGTCCCCCTCTCTTTGTCCGTGAACGGCGACGCAAGAACGCCCTTCGACTGGTAGGATACAAAGTTTCCAACGGCCGGTCCAATCGAATGTCTACGTGGAAATGGCAACCTCAACAAAAATGAGAAAACCGGCGGTCGTGCGTCCCGCGCATTGGCTCACCGGATTGCGGAATGGTACCTGGCATTCGACCGCCCCGGCCGAAATGGTCGAGGCCTATGTCAGTGCAGACGGTCAGGAAGGTTGGGAAGCCTGGACGGACTATTTGGAAGAACGCCGCGGCCGACCTTCACTTGTAAAGCTCCTGCCCAACGGCGAACGAGCGCTGCTTTGGGGCATGCCGGTAGCTCTTGCCAAGGGTGAAACCGCCGAGCTAGTGCGACAGCTCGGCCTGTCCGAGTCATTCCGGAAAAGGCAAAGGCGACGCCGTTGGGCCGACGTTCTTGCCAGCTGGCTCGATGCCGCATCAATCTCCACAGCATTGCCCGCGTACGCTTACGAGTGCCTGGCTTGGACCTACGCACTTCCACGCTTGCCGAATTGCGTCGGCGAAAACCTGTGGTGGAGGCTGGTCAATCATTTGGCGACGACGGCCCGCGAGGCAGGAGCGGCCGATTCCCGCCGCGATGCCCTCGTCGGGCAGATGCTTGCCGGAGAACTTCCGCTGGCATTGGCTTATCAGATTCCTGAAATTCGCGCGTGTCACGATAGCTTGCTGACGGGATGGTCGGTGCTTTCGGAAGGATTGAATACGCTTGCGGATGTCGACGGCATTCCGTCGAGCGTAATCGTGCCCATCCTGCCGGCACTGACAGCAAGCTGGACACGTTCTCGTGCCGTAGTGGAGCAAATCGGCGGCGCCCTGTGGAATGCCTCCGTAGCGCGGCGCTACGAGCTGGTGCTATTGAGTCTGGCCCGGCTGGCGACGGTTGACGACAGTCTGTGGCGGGCCGTGGATGGGTTCGATCTTGAGAAGCCAACGCAGCGGTTGATGCGCCACCTGGCCTCGGGCAAGTTCACTCGGCGCAAACAGGGCAACGGCAAAAAGCTGCCATCGCCCGCCATGCATTCCGAGCAGCAACGGTTCGGCCTGATGCGCTCCAACTGGTTGACGCGATCGCCGCGGCTTACGATCGATTATGCGGATCGCGGCACGCAGCTTGAATTGGCCGCCGCGGGCGAAACGTTATGCTCTGGCTCGTGGCGATTGCAGGTAAGGCTCAACGGGGAATCCCGCAACGTTACCGGCGAATGGGAAACGGTATGCTGGCATTCGGACAAAGATGTGGATTTTCTGGAAATCGAAGCCCCGCTGGGTGAAGGTCTGCGTGTTCAGCGACAAGTGCTGCTGGCCAGGAAGGACGAAGTGCTGCTTTTGGCCGACGCCGTCCTCGCCAGTCCAGCGGGCCGCATTGAGTATCGCGCGTCACTGCCGGTTTGCGCGCATGTGGGATTTCACGGCGCGGAGGAAACCTGCGAAGGCCACCTGGTGGGGGATGTTTCGCGAGCCTTGGTGCTCCCTTTGGGCCTTGCCGAGTGGCGAAGCGGTGTTCATCCCGGCGCCCTGGAGATGACGAGTGATGGTTTGGGGCTGCGTCAGTCGTGCGATGGCGCAGCGGTTTATGCGGCATTGTTCTTCGATCTGAACGGCAAGCGATCGAAGGAGGCTTGTACGTGGCGACAGCTTACCGTCGCCGAGCAACGCACCGCGCGATCGGCGGACACGTCGGTGGGCTACCGAGCGCAGGTCGGAAAAACCAACTGGCTGATTTATCGCTCGCTGGCCGCGCCCGGCATTCGCAGTGTGCTGGGGCAACAAGTGAAGGCCGAGTTTCTCTTCGCCCGCATGAAACGGGGCGGAGATTGTGTACGCTTGTTGGAAACCGAACCCATCGACTCCTAACGCCGCGACTACCGGTCGCGGGTTGCGTGCGGCCATGTCGATCGCAGCCAACCTTGCACATGTGCATGAACGCATTGCGGTCGCCGCGAGGCGGAGTAATCGGCGGCCGGACTCCGTGAGGCTTGTTGCTGTGAGCAAGTACGTCGATGCGACCATGGCCCGAGAACTGGTCAAGGCCGGCTGCCGCGATCTGGGCGAAGCCCGACCGCAAGCGCTTTGGCGTAAGGCGGAGGAGCTGGGCGCTGCCGACATTCGCTGGCACCTGATTGGCCACTTACAGACAAACAAGGTTCGCCGCACGCTGCCGCTGATATCGCTGATTCACGCCATTGACAGTGAAAAGCTGCTGGATGCGGTCAACGCCGAGGCTGGGCTGCTTGGACGGCGTGTCTCCGTGCTGTTGGAAGTCAACGTGTCGGGCGAAGCCGCAAAGCACGGTTTTCCGCCTGGCGCCGTCGGCCCCTTGCT
>SXHT01000264.1 GCA_005773095.1 Planctomycetaceae bacterium | reverse complement strand
TCCCCTGCGGTGCCCATCAGATAAATGCTCTTATAGCCTCCGGCGACGGCTTCCTGAACGTGCTGCTCAAACTGCGGGACATCGAGCTTGAAGTCCTCGGTCCAGGGGAGCATGCAGGCGGCAAGATTAGACTGCGGATAACGTGTTTTGATACTCATAGGTAGATCCAGAACGTCAAATAGAACGGCGGCCGCCGCCACACAGAACAATCCCACCCCGGTGCGCGATGAAGACGACGATCAATTTCGCCAGGTTGCGGGGAGGCGAGCCCGGCGGTGCCAAATGTTGACCGGCCCCCACCACTACAATAATGGCACTTCGCCGCATGCACAACCTCGTTTACTGGCTAATGCGCCCCCTTCGTGCGCCGCGCCGCCTGGGCCGACATCCGCAGATTCAGCACTTCGACACCCAGCGCAAAGGCCATCGCAAAATAAATGTAGCCCTTGTCGATATGCGTGCCCAGGCTATCGGCCACGAGCATCACGCCGATCAGCAGCAGGAAGCTCAGCGCGAGCATCTTCACCGTGGGATGCTTCTCGACGAATACCGACACCGGCCCAGCGAAAACCATCATCACCCCGACCGCCAGGATAACCGCGGTGATCATGACCCAAAGTGAGTCCGCCATGCCAACGGCGGTGATCACCGAAGCGAGCGAGAAGATGATATCGATCACGGCAATCTGGAAGATCACGCTCCGAAACGTGACCTCCTTCGGGGCGTCATGGGCTTCATGCGCGCCTTCCACTTTGTGATGAATCTCGCGGACACTCGACCAGATCAGGAACAGTCCGCCGCCCAGCACGATCATGTCACGCACCGAAAGACCGTTGATATCCTTGTGGGTCGCCAGCCACTTGCCCCAATCCTCGGGCAGCGGCAACGTGGTCAGGCTAAAGAACGGCTCGTCGGCTTTCACAATCCAGGTGATCGCGAGCAGCAAGACAATTCGCGTCCCCATCGCCGCCAACAGACCAATCTGCCGGGCCAACTTTTGCTGCTCGACCGGCAGGCGACTGCTGACGACGGAGATAAAGACGATATTGTCGATGCCCAGGACAATTTCCATCGCCGTCAGGGCGATGAGGGCGATAGCGTCGTTCAGCATGTGGAGTGCGGCAACTTGACGCCGCTCTTGGACTTTTTTCGAACGTTCCGGGCGAATCAGTTTCCAATATTTTCAAAGCGGCGACAAGTCACCGGACTCCGAATCATTTCGACACCTCCTGACCGAACGATGCGCCTCTCGCGAATTCGCCGGGAAAATGAGCCAGTCCCCGGCCCGTGAACGGTTACCCAGCGGTGCAGCATGGCTCAAGCATGCCTTGAATTCAGATGGACAGTCCTGCGAACATTTGGCGTCGATTACTTCTTGTCGAGGTTCTGTTTCAGTTCATCCTCGGTCACGGTCGAATTCACGCCGTCCTGCGGCACTTCCGCATTCGCCACCCAGAGCAGCGCGTTGAGCATCAGCTTACGATTGTCATCGTGGCCCCAGTTGCGATGAAAATGACCGCCGGTGAAGCCGAAGCCGCGGCCGCCATCGGGCCGCTCGGCCGCCCAAGCCAGCACCTCTGCCATTCCCTTGCGCTTCTGCACGTGGGGATTTCCGCCGTGCGGGCTGTTTGCGCCATCGGCGCCGCGGGTGGCGTCGGGTGGCAGCGCGCTCAAGATTGGCGTCACGCCCTGCATGTTGTCGCGAAACCGCATGTGATAATACCACTCGTCGTTGATGGCAAACGGCCTCACGCCGCGTGTAATCGGGTGGTCCTTGGCCAGTTTGGTCTTGTCGAGCGTCCAGTGCGGATTGACACTCCAGTAGGCTTCGAAGTAACCGCCGATCCAATTCAGAAACTCGGGGCCACCCTTTTCTTTCGGCACCTCCACCGCGTAGTGGGCAGCCGCGATGCCGACGCCTTGCCTGGCCAACGCGTCAAGAAGCGCCAAGTGATCTCGCTGAATCGCCGGGTGTCCGCCGCCGCCATCGGAATACAGGAACACCGCATCGGCGTTGTCGAACGCCGTTGAATCAACCGGCCAGCCACCGTTGTAAGCCGTGCACACCACCTGCGGCGCGTTCTGGTCCAGAGACTTCTTCAGCAGCAGGCAGCCCGCATTGAATTCGTGTTCGCCAGGCGAATGGCTGGGCGTGCCGGCCACCATCACAATTTTCTTGCGGTCGCCAATTCCTGGCACCGCGGCCAACTTCGTTCGCTTGAGCCGAATGTTCTTGAACTCGACAATCATCGGCGGCCCGGCGTGCAGTTGCAGGGCAAGCAGGCCTGACATCGCGCGGTTCTTTTCGTCTTCGTCGATCGCTTCGCTGAACACGACGCCGTTGATTTTGTGCGTCAGGTGGATTCCCTCCGCGATGATCTCATAGTCATTCCAGTCTTCTTTCTTGATCAGCTTTTGCAATTCGGCGGAATCGGCCAATGTTTCCTGTTCTTTTTTGCCATCGGCCTTCACGGTTGCCCGCACTCCACGCGAGGCAAGAATGCCGCGCCCGCGTTCTTCGTAGAGGATGCCGCTCCATGTTTCGCCCACTTCAAAATCGGCCTGATAGCCGCCGATCACCCAGGGGTCCAATTCCTTGGAGCGGTATTGGATGCCCGAGTTGCCGCCGACGATCTTGTACTGCAGCCGCAGCACGAAGTCATCCACGGTGCCTTGCCGCCAGATGAGAAACGTGTTGCCGCTTGTAGGATTGTCGGACGTGGTCTCACCATGGATCGCGCCGTCCTTGACAATCCAGAATTTGGGATTGCCGTCCCAGCCGTCCAGGTTCTGACCGTTAAACAACGACTTGAAACCGGGCTCGTCGTCGGCACGAGTGATGTTGGACATGAACAGGACCAACACAGCCCAGACACACACAACTATACGCATCATAAACAGGGGTCCTCAACAAAAAAGTGGGATTGAACGGTGGGAACGCAATGCCGCAAAGCATCGCCAGGATTTGCCACATTTTAGTTGACCGTGAGGGAAGATTGCGAGGGTCGCTGCGCCGTTTTCTGGAGTCGACGTGCCCACCCGGAACCGTCGGCCGATTTTCCGATGGGCATGGGGAGGCTGGCGAACGGCAGCAATTGAGGAGCCTTCGTTTCACGGCGCGGCTGACAGGATCGCCGCGAATCGGGTGTCGCGAACTACGTCCGACATGAGCCTTGGCTCGGATGGGGTGTTCGGCAGAGGATCGACCAAGGGTTTTTGCCACCAGCCGACGTCGCGCCAGGCGCCTAGTTTGTATCCGATTTGTGGGTACTGGCCGATGAGCTTGAAGCCCAAAGTTTGATGCAGGCCCACGCTGGGCTCGTTGGGAAGCGTGACGCCGGCGATGGCGTGGATGAAGCCTTGCAATCGCAGCACGCACAACAGCGATTCGTAAAGCTCCCGGCCAATGCCGCTGCGCCGGTGCGGATCGCTGATGTAAACCGACACATTCGCGGCCCAACGAAAAGCGGCCCGCTCGTGGTGCGGCGCCGCATAGGCATATCCCGCCACGTCTCCGTCCAAGTCCATCACCAGCCACGGGTACTTGTCGCCGAGCATCAACATGCGGTGGGCCATTGCCTCGGGCGAAACAGCTTCCGTCTCGAACGTAATAGACGTGCTGGTGCAAAACGGCGCGTAGATCCGCGCAATGGCAGCGGCGTCGGCGGGTGTGGCCTGGCGAACTGTGCGGGACATTTGAAATCCTCTCACACCCGCACCCGATACCAGGCTACCGCATCGATACGCCTGGAAAAATGCACGAGCGGCGGATTCGCTGAAAGTTCAATTGACCATTGGCTGGCGAGGGTATTCGCTTCGATCCTGCATTCTGCCGCCTGCAGCGGCCAGGGGCAATGGTGAATCTCCCCGCGATAAATACGGCCTCGCGGATCCGCCGAATACAGGCAATATCGTTCGGTAAGCCAGTGCTCAATGCTTCCGGGCACGGCGTGAAATACCTCGCCCACGGGTCGATAGCGGGCGCGAAATTCACACCGCGGTTGTTCGCTGCGGGTACTGGAGTAGTCAATCGCATCCGCGTCCCTGGTCACGTTCATGCGGGCATCGAAATAGGGCAAGTAAAACGTCAAACGCGCGCCGCGGACAGCCAATCGGCTGGCGGCGTCGAGGCTCAAGAACCAGACGCCCGGCTTGTCGCCGGCAACCACGTAAGTTCGCAAATTTAACTCGGCGAAGGCCGAGATTCCCGGAACCGGTGGAAGGCAGCGTGCTCGCACACCCCGCATGTAGAATGGAACGACACCCAGCCACGCCCAGCCGTCGAAGGTTTGCAGTTCCAGCCCCGCGGGAATGAACTGCCGCAACCTGTCCGCGGAAACGGGCCAGTGCAAGAACGCCAGATCGTGCCACTGCATGGCCATGATCCACGGCCGTTTCGGAACAGGCCAGGGGCGGTGAGATACGGTACCTTCACGAACAACGGTCAAATCCATTTGTCACACGCGACCTGTTAGAATCCCGCAATCATTCACGGGCCGTGGACTGGCTCATTTTCCTTCTCCTGCCGAATTCGCGCAAGGTGAATCGTACGGTTGGCTGGTTGTGCAACATGGTTCCCGGGGAAACGCGCCTGCTCCCCTCTCTTGGCCCCGGTCCCAGAACCCGTTTACGCGAGGATCTCCTTGACGACGCGACCATGAACATCCGTCAGGCGCATGTCGCGGCCGCCGAAGCGGAAAGTCAATCGCTTGTGGTCGATTCCCAGTTGATGCAGGATGGTGGCATGGATGTCGTGGATGTCGAGCCGGTTCTCGACCGTGCTCATGCCCATCTCGTCCGTCGCTCCGTAGGTCATTCCCCCTCGGATACCGCCGCCGGCCATCCAGATGGTATAGCCGCTCACATGATGGTCGCGGCCGTTTTGGCCCGAATCAGGGCTGCAATGAGGAGTGCGGCCCATTTCGCCGGCCCAGATGACCAGCGTGTCGTCGAGGAGGCCGCGTCGTTTCAAATCAGCGATTAACGCCGCGACGGGCTGATCGGTGATGCGAGCGTTCTCCGCATGGCGCTCCTTGAGCGCTCCATGCTGATCCCAGGGTGAGTTGTTGCCATCGGTATTCGTGCAAGTCACTTCGACGAACCGCACGCCCGCTTCGACCAGACGTCGCGCGCGCAGGCATTGCAGTGCATACAGTTGGTCGTACGGGTTCTGGCGATCAACGCCATAAAGCGCCAGGGTCTCGGCGGTTTCACCCTTTACGTCGCAGAGCGTCGGCAGAAGAGTCTGCATCTTCGCCGCGGTTTCATAGTTACGGATGGCTGAATCGATAGGCTCCAAGCCGCCTCGCGCCTGGGAAACCGCGTTGTCCTGCTCCCTGAGGAAATCGAGCTTGGCCTGCTGCACATTCGTGGGGTCGATGGGCTCAATATTGTCAACCGGCTTCCCGTGGGCTCGTACCATGGTCGCCTGGTGCGTGGCAGGCAGGAACGAACAGCCAAAGTTCTCTAAGCCGCCATTGGGAACCCAATCGTTGTTGAGTACGAGATAACCGGGAAGCTGCTCGTTCTCCGTACCGAGTCCATAGGACAGCCAGGAGCCCAGGCTGGGTGCCGCGCCAAGCGTACGTCCGGTGTGCAGCAGCAGGGACTGGGCCCCGTGAAGCGGCGCCTCACCCACCATGGAGCGAATCACGCACAGTTCGTCCACCACGGGCGCCATGCGCGTAAAGAGATCGCTGACCCACAGGCCGGATTTCCCATACTGCCGAAATTCCCACGGACTTGCCAGCCACTTGCGGTTGGCGCTGGTGCCCTGCGACAGCATGTCCGGCTTCCATACGGCAGGCTCGCCGTCGAGCTGCTTCAGCCTGGGCTTTGGATCGAAAGTATCGACGTGAGAGACTCCGCCGTCCATGAACAGGAAAATGACGCGTTTGGCGCGCGGGGCGAAATCCGTCCTCGGCGTGGTCGTCTCGGCCGCCGCCCAATGCCGGGCCAGGGCGGTCAGCGCCAGCGAGCCGAATCCCATGCTCGAGCGCCGCAGAAAATCCCGCCGCGACCGCGCGGGAGGTTCGCAACCCGGGCAACGGCGGCCCGCGCCCTGCCGACCGCTACTGGACATAAATAAACTCCTTGCAATTGAAAAGGGCGTGGGCCACGTCTTGCCAGGCCGGCTGACAGTTCACGATATTGTCCCGCTGCTCGCCACGCAACGCCGCGATCCGCTCGGCAAGCTGGACGACGCGTGCTGTTTCCTCGGGAGTCGGCGGGCGGCCAAATGCGATCTTGAACATGTGCTCCCCGCGCTGCTCGGGAGAACGTGCGCCGTCCTTGATGACCCGTTCACTCCAGTGTGTGGCCATTGCCAGGACGAAGGGATCGTTCAGCAAGGCCAGTGCCTGGTCGGGGACGTTCGTCACGTCGCGCCGGCCGGTGGTGATTCTCGGAATCGGCTGGTTGAAAAGTGCCAGAAACCGGGGTGGTTCCATCAGCGTCACCTTCGTGTACACGCTGCGGCGCCCGTTTCCGTCGAGCGGACCGGGAAACAGCCGCTTGGTATCGTCCCTCGCGGTCCGAAACGGATCGATCGAGGGGCCGTACAGGTTGGAATCAAGGCGTCCTGAAACGGCCAGCATCGAGTCGCGAATCGACTCCGCGTCCAGGCGACGCATCGGCATGTGGTGCCAGAGGCGGTTCTCCGCGTCAATTTCCAGCGAGCCCCGGTTCGGCACGCTGTTTTGCCGCCACGTCGCGGTGGTGACGAGCATGGCCACCAGCTTCTTGAGCGACCAGCCGTCTTCGATGAATCGCGTGGCAAGATGGTCGAGCAATTCCGGATGCGAGGGAGGTTGCCCCAGGTGCCCGAAGTCGTCCGGGGTACGCACTAACCCTTCGCCAAACAGGTGCAGCCAGATGCGATTCACGAACACCCGGGCTGTGAGCGGATTCTGGTCGCTGGCAATACTGCGGGCCAGCTCCAAACGTCCGCTGGAAAGGGGAACCAGCCTCCCGTCCGGACCGCCGAGGAAACCGAGGGTTCCGCGAGGCACTTCCTCACCCAGGTCGGTGTAGGATCCCCGAATGCCGAGCCGTTCATTACGCCCCTCGTGCCAATCAGCCATCGAGCCGATGGTCCGTTCAGGTTTAAGATTTTTCTCAACGAGGCGATACTTTTCCACCAGTTGCTTCAGCTTCGGACTCAACGAAAAATCGTTAGGCAATAGTTTGGATTGCAGGGCTTCGTCGAGCAGCAGTGCGTCCTCGGTGGTACACTGATTGCGACTCCAGCGTTCCATCGCCGCGTGGAGCAGGTTTGCCATTCGCGTCGCCCAGTCGCCCTGGGCCGGGGATGATGGGGCCTGTCCCTCTCCTTTTTCCTCGGCCGCACTGAACAGGGGAGCGTACCGTGTCAGTTCATCCAGGGGTGGTTTCCCGGGCGGGTGCTGATAGACCCGCGTGACGCCGAACCAGGAACGCTCGTCGGAGATGTCAGCGTGCGGGACGGACAAGCCCGCTCGCGGGGGGAAATTGTTGTTCAACGATTTGGTGGCCAGCTCGACGTAGACCCGTCGTGCAACCCTGTCCACACTCCCTTCGAGTGTCTTGAAGCCACCCGTTGTCACCGTAAGCCAGCCGTGCAGAGGTTGATTCGGGAACAGCAGCCGGTCCTCGGGAAACAGGGCATGATCCACAATCGGTTGCAGGGCGACACCGCGGCCTCCGGCGAACCCGATGGACAGAGTTGAGGGGGCGCTCGAATCGAACAACGGGCTCCGTACCGCGCCACCCAGCCGCTCCGACCACACCTGCGACCACCTCCCCGCGGGCAGAATCTTCGCCAGGAGGGCGTTCGACGGTGTTGCGGCTTGAAATTCGCCTTCGTCCGCCACCACGATCTCCCCGTCGCCGACGAGGCCGTGTTGCATTCCGAGACCGTCCCAGCGCCAGCCGCCAGGGCTCGCTTCCTGCGTGAAGTCCACAACCAGCGTCAGGTGAGCGGCGTTCTCCGCGGCACGTCGTTTACGCTCCTTGTCGAACTCATCCGGCGTGACAGGCTTTTTGAGCGAGCGTCGCCAGAAGGCTTCCAGACTTTCAGGGAAGGCAGGATCGTCTTTCTTGTCGGCGGGAATCGCCTGGATCCGAGCGATCAGGCTATTCTTCGAGCCCAACCACGCCGTGGAGATCTCGTCTCGAATCTCCCGCTTGATCTGCCGCAGCTCCTCGATGACCGCCGCGTTCGGATCGACCGCCTCCAGCGAGCGCGTCACCCAGCGAGTGCTCATCAAGACGCCGGCGAGCGCATAATAGTCGCGCTGGGCCACGGCATCGAACTTATGGTCATGGCATTGCGCACAGGCCACGGTGGTGCCGAGAAACCCTTTCCCGAGGGTGTCAATCACGTTGGCCACGGCTTCCTGCGCAGTCCCTTCGACACCGGCGTTATCACCATGCCGCCTCTCGCCGAACCGCATCGCCATCGGTCCGTTCAACGACTCGTTCAGACCGGTCGCCGCATCCACCCGCGGCTCGATGAGATCGCCGGCGATGTGCTCCAGCACGAGCCGCTGGAACGGTACGTCGGCATTGAACGCTCGGACGAGGTAGTCGCGATACCTCCACGCATTCTTGGCCGGGACGTCCCATTCATAGCCGTGCGAATCCGAGTAATGCATGACGTCCATCCAGTGCCGCGCCCACCGTTCCCCAAACTGCGGACTGGCGAGAAGCGACTGGACGAGCGACTCATACGCGTTTGGCGACAAATCTTCGCAGAAGCGGTCCACAAGTTCCTGGCCTGGCGGCAATCCAGTCAATGCGTAACTCAGCCTTCGCACGAGGACCCGGCGGTCCGCCTCGGGCGCGGGCGGCAACCCTTTTGATCTCAGGGCGGAAAGGATGAAGCGGTCAACCTCATTGCGGGCCCATGACGCTTCCTTCACCTCCGGCGGCGCGACATCCGCCACCGGCCGCAGACTCCACCAGTCGAGGCGACGTTGATACTCCGTTTCCCACCTGGCGTCAGTGTCGCGCGTCACGGTCCCTTCGCGCGGGTCGGGAGCCCCCAGTCGCACCCATTCGGTAAGGTCGGCCACGATCTGATCGGAAAGCCGCGGTTTGTTCGGCGGCATCGCGGAAGCATCGCCGTCGTGCCGGACCGCTCGAATCAGCAGGCTTTCCTCAGGCTTGCCCGGCACAACCGCCGGCTTACCCGATTCGCCCCCAAGCTGCCATCCCGCTTTCACATCGAGCCGCAGTTCCCCCTGCAACTCCTTCGACTCCGCGCTGTGGCACTGGTAGCAGTGCTCCACGAGCACGGGCCGGATCTTCTTCTCGAAGAATTCGCTGCCGGAGTCGTCGGCTTGGGCAAGCTTCGCAAACAGCACGATTGCGATAAACGGAATACACGCGACATGTCTGATGAGCAGAAGTCGTGTTGCATTCATGATTGGTGTTGGACCCCTCTGCGACGAAGCAATCGTCGGGATCGCTGATGCAGTTTAATCCCACCGCGGACCTTATGCAAGTCGCGAACCGTTCATGGGCCGGGGACTGGCTCGTTTTCCCGGCGAATTCGCGAGAGGTGCATCGTTCCGTCAGGAGGTTGTCCAACAGGGTTCCCGGGAAAATGTGCCTGTCCCCCTCGCTTGGCCCGAGAACGGTTACTGCAAGTCAATCAGGCCTCGCGCGTTTCCATGCCGAGCTGCCGCATTTTTCGGTAGAGGTTCGAGCGATGCAAACCAAGACGTTTGGCGACGTCGCTCATGTCGCCGCGCGTGCGGGCGATGACCTGTTTGATGTACGCGATCTGAAACTCGTCCGTGGCTTCGGCAAGCGACTGGTTCCACGAAACCGCCAGGGACGATTCTCCCTCGGCCACGCCGGCAACAAGTGCTAACTCGTCCGCCTCAACCACTTCGCCGCGGGAGAGATACGCAAGGCGTTCCATCAGATTGCGAAGCTCCCGCACATTGCCAGGCCACGTATGCTTGAGCAATCGTTGCCGCGCCTTGGCCGAAAGGCTGACTGGTTGGCGCTTCGCCTGCCGGCAAAACTGCCCAAGAAAATAATCCGCCAGCAACAACGCATCGTCGCCGCGCTCGCGCAGGGGTGGCAGCTCTAGCGTTACCACATTCAAGCGGAAGTAGAGGTCTTGGCGAAATCGCTTCTCGCGGACCATCCGGGCGAGGTCCTGATTGGTGGCGGCGATCACGCGGACATCGGTATGAATTGGCTTCGAGCCGCCCACGCGAACAACCACCTTCTGTTCCAACACGCGCAGCAGCTTTGACTGCCCGGCGGAGCTCAAGTCGCCGATTTCATCGAGAAACAGCGTGCC
>SXHT01000263.1 GCA_005773095.1 Planctomycetaceae bacterium | reverse complement strand
GATGTCGTGATTATTGGCGGTGGCGGTCATGGATTGGGAACCGCGTACTACCTGGCAAAAGAGCACGGGGTGCATAATGTGGCAGTCTTGGAGAAAGGCTATATCGGCAGCGGCGGCACGGGTCGGAATACGGCCATTGTGCGATCGAATTACCTGACGCCCGAGGGTGTAAAGTTTTACAATGCCAGTCTTGAGTTGTTTCAAGACTTATCCCGTGATTTGAATCTCAACCTGTTCTATTCCGAGCGCGGTCACTTTACGCTGGCCCACTCCACGTCGTCGTTGAGGACGATGCGATGGCGAGCGGAAGTCAATAAGCATCTCGGCGTCGAAAGCGAAGTCGTGGGGCGCGACTTCAAGAAGAAGAGCGTGCCCGAGATGGATCTTGATTGCGGCGGCCATCAGGCGCCGGTGCATGGAGCACTATTTCATCCGCCCGGCGCCATTGCCCGGCACGACGCCGTTGCTTGGGGTTATGCGCGTGGGGCCGGCAGTCGGGGTGTGGAGATTCACCAGCAGACGAATGTCACCGGCATCGAGGTACGTGACGGAGCCGTGGCAGGTGTGCATACAAGCAAGGGTTTTATCAAGACGCGGAAAGTGCTCTCGGCCGTGGCCGGGTGGACCACCCACATCACGCCGATGGTGGGCCTCCGCACGCCCCTGGTCATCCATCCGCTGCAGGCGTTGGTTACCGAACCGCTCAAGCCATGGCTCAATCACATCGTGGTCTCGGCCGGTTTGCATTTGTACGTCAGCCAGTCATCGCGTGGAGAGCTGGTCTCCGGGGCGTCGCTCGATCCTTACGAGGTGATTTCGCAGCGCTCGACCCTCGACTTTGCCGAAGGTCTCAGCGGTCACATGCTCGACCTGTTTCCCTGTCTGAGCGGCGTCAACGTGCTGCGGCAATGGGCCGGCTTGAGCGACATGACGCCCGACTTCTCACCCATCATGGGAACCACGCCGGTTCGCGGTTTCTATCTGGACTCTGGCTGGGGCACCTGGGGATTCAAGGCCACGCCGATCTGCGGTTGGACGATGGCACACACCATCCTCCACGATCGTGACCATGAACTGATTCGCCCGTTCAACGTGTCCCGTTTCAAACAATTCCGGTTAGTCGGTGAAAAAGGTGCAGCGAGCGTAGGGCATTAGGAAATCCATAAAAAGGGGAGAAGAAGCGAAAAACCAAATAACCCCTCACCCCCGGCCCCTCTCCCCCTGCGGGGCCGAGGGGAGATAGGGTGGTGGAGGAACCTGATCGCCGCGGGGCCGAGGGGGGGTAGGATGAGGAACCTGATCGCCGCGGGGCCGAGGGGGGTAGGATACCGTGAAGATCGGATTTCGCGGAAACCTTAGCTTCCTTGCTTGTCTCCCCTCGCCCCGGTAATCCGAAAAATTTTAATCTCCCCTCTCCCCGGTAATCCGGGGAGAGGGGCCGGGGGTGAGGGGGAATAGGGTGAGGGGAAGAAGCAAGTCACAATCCTGAACCAAGTAATCTATTCGCAAACCCATGTCGCACGAACTGGAACCCATCGAATTCGCCCGGTATCTGCGCAAGGCGGCCACCAGCTCCGAGAACTACCTCTGGCAGTTGTTGCGCGATCGCGGTCGTTGCGGCAAGAAGTTTCGCCGCCAGCATCCGCTGGGGATCTATACCGCGGATTTTTACTGCGACGAAGCGAAGCTGGTCGTGGAACTCGACGGATCAGGGCATCACACGAGCGAAGGAAAACAAAAAGACGAAGCGCGCGACTCCTGGATGCACTCGCAAGGGATCGAAGTGTTAAGATTCGGCGGCTGGCAAGTGGAAAACGAGACGCAGCAGGTGCTCGAACGGATCGATGCGAAGTTGCAAGCGAGGTGCGCGAGTTGAGCCCCCTCACCCCCGACCCCTCTCCCCCTGCAGGGGCGAGGGGAGATAGGATTTAGGAAGTGTCTGATCCGATCTCCATCCCCTCCGTCTCCGTCACCTACACTTATTATATGCAACTCAACGGGCATCAGTATCTCGTAACCGTTCACGGGCCCAGAGAGGTGGACAGGCACATTTTCCCGGGAACCACGTTGGGCAACCGTCCAACAGAAGGACACAGCTCTCTCGAATTCGCCGGGAAAATGAGCCAGTCCCCGGCCCGTGAACGGTTACAGTATCTCAAGCAACTCGACATCGGCTACTACTTCTACGCCGGCAGCTCCACGGACGAAATTCTGAAGGTGCTGAACCCGACAAAGAAGACGATTCTGCACATCCCGAAAGACGCGATCAAGGCCGTAATCGTCGTCGACATCGCGACGTCGAGGATTCCATGAAAATTATCCACTGCCCCGTGAATGGCCCCCGGCCGTTGCAGGAATTTCACTACGGAGGCGAGTTGCGCCCCATGCCCGATCCCGACCAGGCCACCGATGAAGCATGGGCCGACTATGTCTTCAATCGATCGGGCGAACCGGGGGTCAAACGGGAGTGGTGGTACCATTTGGCGAGTGGCGTCTGGTTTATTGCTGAGCGCGACAACCGCTCGGATGAGTTTTTGCGAACGTACTTGTACGACGGTCAGGAGTGACGATGAACCGCAGGCTTTCACCGCGGCCCGGCGAGTGGATCGATCGCTCGCGTCCGCTTGAGTTCCACTTTGAAGGACAAGCGTATTCCGGCTTTCAAGGCGACGTGCTCAGCAGTGCCTTGTGGGCCAATGACGTACGGATGACAGGCCGCAGTTTCAAGTACCATCGGGCGCGCGGACCTTACAGCCTTGCCAACTGCGATGTCAACGCAATGGTCGAGGACGGCGAGCACACGAATATGCGGGGTGACGTGCTGCCGATCACAGCAGGACTGGATGTGCGCGCCGTGAATACCGTCGGTGGATTGGCTGCCGATCGCCTGCGGATTACCGAGCGGTTCAGCCGCCTCATGCCCGTCGGCTTTTACTATAAAGCCTTTCACACGCCGCGCCGATTATTTCCCGTTTATGAGAAGCAAATGCGCAAAGTGGCGGGGCTTGGACGCATCAATCCGACCATCGTCGCCAGGCCGACTCCCAAGGAATATGCGTTCTGCGATCTGTGTGTCATTGGCGCCGGACCCGCGGGCCTTTCGGGAGCGATCGCCGCGGCCGAGCTTGGTTTGCAGGTCTTGGTGGTTGAAGAACTGCCGCGGCCCGGTGGCAGCTTGACCTGGCAGTGGGCCGGCGATAGCGCCGCGCGCGGGCACCTTGAACGGTTACTCATGCGGGCAAGCTCAATTCCGAATCTGGAAATTCGTTGTGCAACGCAGGTCGCCGGCTGCTATGCCGACCATTGGATCGCTTTGGTCGACGAATGCCGATTGACGAAACTTCGGGCGGGAGCGCTGCTCGTCGCCGCAGGCTGCTACGAACAACCGGCCGTGTTCGGCAACAACGATCTGCCGGGCGTGATGCTTGCTTCCGCTGCCCAACGTCTGATGCACTTGTATGCGGTCAAGCCGTTTGATCGATGTGTCGTGCTGGCGGCAAACTCCGAAGGCTACCGTGTGGCGTCCGACCTCCACACAGCCGGCGTGGAAGTTACGATGGTCGTTGATCTCAGGCCTGCCGGAGAGACCTCGTCGTGGCGACACACCGTCGAGCAGGCGAAGATTCGCATCCTGCCAAAGCACATGATCTACGAAGCCTTGCCCGATAAATCAGGTACGCGCGTGCGCGGCGCGGTGGTTTGTCCGCTCAATGACTCAGGCCAACCGCGGTCCGATGCGGGTTGGAGTATCGATTGCGATGGCGTCGTCATGAGCGTCGGATGGGCGCCGACCGCGGATCTGCTGTATCAGGCCGGCGGAAGATTCCGTTACGACGATCGCTTGGAACAACTGATCCCCGGCATGCTCCCTGCAACGGTCTTCGCCGCGGGACGGGCCAACGGCGTGTTCGAACTCGACGATCAACTCCTAGATGGCCGACGCGCGGGCCTGGCAGCAGCGGCCCGGTTGGGACGCTACCAGGGAGCATTGCCCGAGATGTCCATGCATCGCGACGCTCCGCATAGCCATCCTTATCCGATCTTCGAGCACGCCAGGAAGAAGAACTTCGTCGAGCTGGATGAAGACCTGCACCTTACCGACTTCATCAATGCCCACCAGGAAGGCTACGACAATATCGAGTTGTTGAAGCGTTACACGACTGTCGGCATGGGACCCAGCCAGGGCAAACTTTCCAATCTGAATGCCGTGCGTATTCTGGCACGACTCAATGGCCGAACCATCGACGAGACCGGCACATCCACTTCGCGGCCGTTTCACCATCCCGTTTCCTTTGGGCACCTTGCGGGCCGACGATTCCATCCAACACGGCGGACGCCGATCCATGACTGGCACGCCAAGGCGGGCGCCAAGTTCGTGCATGTCGGCGCCTGGTTGCGTCCCGAGTTTTATTCCAATGGAGTGCTGTCGCGCGAACAATCCATACTTGACGAGGCACAGCATGTCCGTGGCAACCTGGGACTGATTGATCTCGGCACGTTGGGCAAGTTTGAAGTCCGAGGTCCTGACGCTGCACGGTTTCTTGACCGCATTTATACGGGAAACTTTGCCGATCATAAAATCGGCAGGATTCGCTATGCCGTGGCCTGCGACGAATCAGGCGTACTGTACGATGAGGGCGTGGTCGCTCGGCTTGCCGAAGACCGCTTTTATGTCACGGCCACGACCGCGGGATCCGCCGTTTTCTATCGCGAGATGCAGCGTTGGGCCATGGTCTGGCGGATGAACGTGACTTTGATCAACCTGACCGGGCAGTTTACCGCCATGAATCTGGCGGGCCCGCGATCATGGGAGGCATTCGCTGCGCTGACCGACGTCAAGCTCTCCCATAATGCGTTTCCCTTTCTTGCGGCGCGGGAAGGTAAGGTCGCCGGTGTGCAGGCGGTTCTGATGCGAGTTGGCTTCGTCGGCGAATTGGGATACGAAATCCATGTACCTGCCGGATACGGCCAGCACGTCTGGTCGGCTTTGATGGAAGCGGGCAAGGCGCATCGTATCCGGCCTTTCGGCACCGAAGCCCAGCGCTTACTCCGGCTCGAGAAAGGACACTTGATTGTCGGCCAGGACACCGATGCGCTGACAACTCCCTCGGAAGCGGATTTAGATTGGGCCGTTTCGGACGGCAAACCGTTCTTTGTCGGTCAGAGAAGTTTGGCGATTTGCCGCAAGCAGAGGTTGACGCGAAGACTCGTCGGAATCCGGTTTGCCCAGGATCATCGCGGCCCATTGCCCCAAGAGTGTCACTTGATCTTTGAGCAAAATGAGGTGGTCGGCCGCGTGACGAGCATCACCCATCGCTCGACGTTGGGCTATGCGCTGGGTATGGCGTTCCTACGCCCCGACCTGGCCCAGCCGGGCCGACTGGTGCAGATCAAGCTCGACGATGGCAAGCGAGTCACGGCGGAGGTGGCAGCGCTACCCTTCTACGACCCGGGCAACCACCGGCAAAAATAACCTTGGGTTAAGTAATGCATCCCATTCGCTATAGTCCGGTTTATGCATACCTTGCGGCTCATGCTCTTGAGTGGGGTGCCGCCGGTGACGCCGAATTGGCCTTGCGCTTGGATACTGCCGCCAACGAAGCAGCGGCGGTTTCCGACCTTGCACTGTGTGATTTGAGCGGTCTCGCCAGATTCGGCTTCAGGGGCGCCAGCGCCAGCGAATGGTTATTGTCGGCAGGCGTGCCGGTGCCGTCCGAGGTGTTTGGCACGGCATCGCTACCCGGCCACGGCATCATTGCCAGACTCGGCACTGAAGAATTCCTGATGGAAGAGGGGTTGAACCAGAACCTGGTGACGGACCTCAGCCGCCAACTTGGTACGGGTCTGCCGGGTGTCTACCGCATTGATCGGCATGACGGCACTTTCTTACTCTGTGGACGGCGAGCCACGAAGGTATTGGCTCAAACGTGCGGCGTCAATTTTCAAGAAACGCCCCTGGGGCGAGTAGTATTCACCCGCGTGGCCGCGATCAATTGCATGATTTTGCCGCAGCGCGCCGGCGAGGTGCCGGGCTATCGACTGTGGACCGATCCAAGTTTTGCGGTCGATCTTTGGCAAACTCTGGCCGAGATTGTCGGCGAGTTGCAAGGACGCGTTGTCGGCGCTGCCAGTGTTGGCTGAGCAGGAACTGTCAGGATGGCCAAGTCCAGGCACCGAAGGGTTTGCCTTGAAGCCAGATGGACGTCAAGCGGCGTAGCCGTTCGCGGGCCGAAGAGGGGGACAGCAGCTCCAACTCTTTAACTTGGGTTAGCGCGGCTTAACCGTTACCCTTTTATCCTGGCGCTCGAAAGTCAATCCCGTGTTTTTGAATACGGCTGCGAGCAATTCATCCAGCGATGCGTTCTCGATCTGAAACGTGATGAGCTGGTTGAGAGAGATGTTTGCCGCCTGGATCTCCTTTTGCGCATATTTCACGTCGAGCTTAAGCATCGTACCAAGTTGAGTGAGGACCTCATCCAAGGGGAGCCCAGCGACGTTGAACTTGTACCGTTGAGGTCCTGGCGTGACCGTTGTTGTACGCACTTGCTTGCCGCTGAGGAGCTGCGAGATTTCCTCGTGGTCTTCCAATCGGCCGACCGCCACCAACCGATCGCCATCGACCCAGATGCGTGCTTTTGGCACTTGTGCGGCGAGCCTGGCTGCCCGTGTGGCCGGCTGGTCGCCGCCAGCGTAACGGCGTTCAATCTCGACGATCTCCGGAATGGGAACGATCGCAACCGAGCGGCCGTCGGCCGAGATTTTGCCCATCAGCCCGAACTGTGCGAGCAGCAGCGTCAACCGATCGGACCAAAGCAGTGCCGGCAGGCGTTTCGCCGACCATAAATCGTGCGGAATCTGTTCGAGGCCCAGAATTTCGATGCGTGCTTCTTTGCCAAGCTGGCTGGCAAGTTTGCGTGGCTCTGCCAGATCGTCCCAACTCCAGGGCCGGCTCTGCGTGAGCAATTTTCGTTCCCCGGCCGGAGATTTTCCCGCTTCATCTTGCCGCAGGGCCGCAAGGGTCTTCAATTGTTCCGCGGTTTGCTTTGGCCCCAAGTACACGACCGGTCCCAAGAGGCTGCTGCCTATCCCTTTGCGCTCGGCGATCATGAGAATGGCCGTGCGTAGCGGAACTCCGGCAATCGTCAGCGAGAGGGGGGCATCCGCGTCGATCCGCCGGTCGATGATAACCGCCACGTGTTGCGTCTGGGAAAAGCTGGCCAAGGCTTCGCGAAACGGCTGATTCGACCATGTGGCGGTGACCGGCTGTTCGAGCTGCCGAGTCAGCCGCATCCCCGTGACCCATCCGGTTGCAGGCTCGGCGTTGGCGAGGGTGGCGGCAACCACCAGCCAGCAGACGGCCAGCCATCGCGGACGAAGAATCGCAGTTACCACAACGGATTGTCTCATGTCAAGGGTGCTGGCAGAGAGTTTCGCCACGGGTTTACTGCATTGTCGCGCGCCAACGCCGGTTTGCAAAGCAACTTTCTGGCGTCAAGTTGTCGCGCCCCCTTTTTCAAGACCGTCGCGGGTGATTACACTCAAGGGAGTGGTTTTGATCGGCGTAACGGATTGACGGTGTTGGCTGCTCGCGAGTCGGCCCACGAAATTGGAGTTTGGCGCTATGGCAAAACTTTCTCGTACTCCGCGAATCAACGATTTCTACGAGCAGTATCTTCGCGGGCAGGATCAGTCGGCTTTCGCCAGGCAAGTGGCCGATCAGTATGCGATTCCAACGTTGGAACGCCTGGCATCGTCGGGCGAACGCATGTCGCGGCGAGCAGCCGTCTTCGCGTTGGGGCTCTTGGCGGATTATGAGTCGAACGGTGTTGTTGGCCGGGCGCTCAATGATAATGACCGCGGCGTACGGACGCTGGCCGACCACGCCATTCGCGCGTTGTGGCTTCGTACCGGCAGCCCTGCCGAACGCAAGAAACTTGGTCAGTCCGTCAAATTGAACTCCGCCCAGCGGCATCAAGAAGCAATTCACATTGCCAACGATTTGATCGACCGCGCTCCTTGGCTCGCCGAGACGTGGAACCAACGCGCCGTCGCATTCTACAGCACGGGCCGCTATCACGAGTCGATCAACGACTGCGTTCAAGCGATGGAATTGAACCCCTATCACTTCGGCGCCGCCGCTGGCATGGGGCAGTGCTACCTTCAGCTTGGCGACCGACCGGCGGCGCTGGAATCGTTTCGCCGGGCGCTGCGATTGAATCCTGGACTCGAGGGCGTGCGGGCGCAAGTGGTTTACTTGCAGAGAACACTGAAAGAGCAACAGTAACCTGCAACGATGGGATTGCCGCGCAGCGCCATCGAGGCTTCTCTGCCCAGTTCCGTGGTCCGCTTTGCGAGTTCCGATTTCGTGCTTATTCTTGGCGCCGGTATTAACGGCGTGGCGATCGCGCGCGAGCTGCTGCTGAATCGTGTTAGCGTGCGGCTGGTCGATTCGGCCGACATCTGCTTTGGCGCCAGTGCCTATTCTTCGCGACTGATTCACGGCGGACTGCGATATCTGGAATATGGCGAGCTCGACCTGGTGCGGGAATCGGTTCAAGAGCGCGATCGTTTGCTGCGAATGGCCCCGGAATTCGTGCGACCGCTGGAGTTGTTCATCCCCACCAGCAATCTCACCGGCGGCATGATCGGCGCCATGGGCCGGTTCTTCGGCTGGACCTGGTGGCCCGGTGTTCGCGGAGGAAGGCGGCGAGGCCAGTGGCTCGTGCGGTTGGGTCTCGAAATGTACGACCTGTACGCGGGCGATCAACTTCCACGGCACCGGGCGATGAAAGCCGGGGCGTACAACTCGCCCGCGGTGAACCCGCGCATCTTCAAGTCGGTCTGCCGATATTTTGATGCCCAACTTGTGTATCCGGAGCGGTTCGTGCTGGCGATGCTCCACGACTGCCGGAGGATTGCGGAGGATCAGGGCTGCGAGTTTGAGGTGATGACCTACCACGCGGCGCGGCTGGATGGCAAGACAGTCACGTTGAGCCGCAACGCCGGGTACCCTCCGGGCGCAGATCGCGGCGCCGTCCAACCGGCGGCGATCATTAACGCCACCGGGGCATGGATCGATCAGACGCTGTCACGGCTGCCGCAACCTTCGAAACGACTTATCGGCGGGGCCAAAGGCAGCCATATTTTTCTGTTCCACGCCCGACTGCGCGAATTGCTGCATGGCAAGGGTGTGTATGCCGAAGCCGACGACGGTCGCCCAATTTTTATCACTCCCCTCGGCGACTGCGTGTTGGTCGGCACCACCGATGAGCCATTCGAAGCGGCGCCGGAAACCGCGGTCGCGAGCGAACAGGAGATCGACTATTTGTTGCGGGCCGTGAATCTGGTCTTTCCGCAGGCAGCAATAACTCGCCGGGATGTCAACTTTCATGGCTGCGGTGTTCGGCCGCTGCCGTTCGCGGACAGCGATTCCACCGCGGCCATCACACGGCGACATTCCTTGCACCGGCATCAGGATGCACCGCTGCCACTCTGGAGCGTCATCGGCGGCAAGTTGACCACCTGTCGTTCGCTGGCCGAGGAAACCTCGATCAAAGTGCTCGAAACACTCGGCCTTCCGCACGTGGCCACGTCACGGGAGCGGCGGTTGCCCGGCAACGACTCCCAGCCGGCCAACTTGTCCGTCGACTGGGCGAGGCTCGCCGCAATTCACGGGCTTTCGCACGAAAGCGTAAGTCATGTCTGGTCGCTGGTGGGCACGCTGGCGCCGGCCGTGCTGGCCGAGAATTTCGACACCAGCGCGCTTTTGCCGGAAGTTCACTTGCCGGAGCGATTCGCCCGCTGGAGTGTTCGCAACGAATGGGTGACCACGCTCGACGACCTCGTTGAACGCCGCCTGATGCTGCTCTACCATCAGCGACTGCCGACCGCATGCCTGCGCCGGCTCGCGGAAATCCTTGTCGCAGAAGGCAAGCTTGCCGCCGCCGACGCCGAAGCGGCTGTTTCGCGGACGCAAAATCGCCTGAAGTCGCACTACGGTAAGAAGGTCGATGAATAGGAACATCCTCATGCCGCCTCGCACATTTGTTTTGGCACTTGATCAGGGCACCACCTCGAGTCGTGCAATCGTGTTCGACCACGATGGCCAGGCGATCGCAGCCGCCCAGCAGGAATTCGAGCAAATTCTGCCGTCGCCGGGCGTCGTCGAGCACGATCCCGAGGTGATTTGGGAGTCGCAGCGCGCCGTGGCTCGGCAGGCGCTGGCTCGCGCATCACTGAACGCTGCCGATATCGCCGCGATTGGCATTACAAATCAGCGCGAGACAACCATCTTGTGGGAACGCGCAACTGGTCGACCTGTCGCGAATGCAATTGTGTGGCAAAGCCGGGTTACCGTGCCCATCTGCGACCGGCTGAAAGCCGATGGGCTGGAGGGCATCGTCCGGGAAAAGACGGGACTGGTCATCGACGCCTATTTCTCGGGAACGAAGATAAAGCATCTGCTCGACACCCTACCCGGTCTGCGAGACAAGGCCGCACGCGGCGAAATCCTCTTCGGCACGGTCGACACGTGGTTGATCTGGAAACTCAGCGGAGGTCGGCTCCACGTCACGGACACCAGCAACGCCAGCCGCACGATGCTGTTGAACATCCACACGCTCGATTGGGATGCCGAGCTGCTTCGCATGTTCGACATTCCGCGCTCCATGCTGCCGCAAGTCAGGTCTTCCAGCGAGGTCTACGGCGTAACAGCGGCAGACGCTTTCGGATCGCCAATTCCGATCGGCGGCTGCGCGGGGGATCAGCAAGCGTCCACGCTTGGCCAGGCCTGCTTCCAGCCCGGCACCGCGAAGAATACCTATGGCACGGGCTGCTTCCTGTTGCTGAACACGGGCGAAAGGGCCGTCAGCAGCAACAACCGACTATTGACCACCGTGGGTTGGACCATCGGCGGCAGGACGACGTACTGCCTCGAAGGCTCGGTCTTCGTCGCGGGCGCCGCCGTGCA
The DNA here is from genome assembly GCA_005773095.1 of Planctomycetaceae bacterium. Classification (GTDB taxonomy): domain Bacteria; phylum Planctomycetota; class Planctomycetia; order Pirellulales; family PALSA-1355; genus SXHT01. The sequence goes on along the minus strand of SXHT01000263.1, from coordinate 377 downwards.
ATGGCTGAGAGATGGACTGGGAATCATCAAGACATCGGCTGAAGTCGAGTCGCTTGCCGCAACGGTTCCGCATTCCCAGGGCGTCTACTTTGTGCCCGCTCTGGTCGGTCTGGGAGCGCCCCACTGGGACTCGCAAGCGCGCGGCACCATCGTGGGCATCACGCGCGGCACCACGGCGGCGCACCTGGCGCGGGCCACACTCGATGCCATGGCATATCAGACACGCGACCTGACCGAAGCAATGCAGCAAGATTCGGGCCTGAAGCTGGCCGCGCTGCGTGTTGATGGCGGCGCAAGCGTGAACGACCAGCTGATGCAGTTTCAGGCGGACATTCTCGACGTCCCTGTCTGCCGCCCTGTCGTTACGTAGACCACGG
>SXHT01000262.1 GCA_005773095.1 Planctomycetaceae bacterium | reverse complement strand
TTGCGATTGCGTCAGCACCTGAAGTCGTATCAGGTCGCCGCGCACGTCGAACATTTGGGTTGGGGCCTTAGCGGCACGCGCAAGCGAGCCGCTGGACTTGCCAGCGATTTGAGCTCCCGTCGAATCCGCCGTCGTCTGTTGGAACCAGACTTCAAGCCGCCGCGTGCCGCCTGTGAGTTGCGGCGAATCGATCTTGACGTTGCCTTCGGCCAGCATGCGGTCGGGGATGATGCGCACGTCGCGCGCTCGGTGAGGGTCGCCCGGCCCCGCCGCAGGATTGACCGCAGGTCTCCCGGCATCCGGGGAGACCTGCGGTCGAAAGTTGGGCGGGGTCGGGAGACCGGTGCCCAGCGCATTGGTCGTTCCCACCCCCGGACTCTTGACCCCGGACTTCTGCTCTCGAATCGAACCGGGCGCGTAGTTGGCCGTCACGACCTGGCCTGGATTACGCGGCGCGCGGTTTGCGTTGGGCGATTCAATCAGCCACAGATGAATCTCGTCTGCCGCCAGAGCGCCCATCTCCGAGAACCGAACCTGGGCTTCGCCGACGATCGAGACTACCTGGGTCTGTTCCTGCGGCCTGATGCGCAGTTCCTTGTTCCACTGCGCCTGATACTTTTGGCTGGGGCGATCCTGCATGGCGCCCTGCAGCCAGCCGGGCCCGGCGACCTGCAGCCAACCAAGACGGCCGGCTTCCCCGGGACGATAGTCGAAACGTCGCGTCCGGATTTCATTGGCGCCCTGATGCAGCAGGATGTCCTCGTTGCCTTCGAGCACGATGCGGCCAGTTTTGATGTCGTACTCCAGGCGCTGGCAGCGGGCGTGGCCGCCTTGCGACGGCGCGCGAATCACGACCGGATCACCCACGGCTTCGAATCGTCGGGGCTCAAGGTCGAATGGGCGGGACTTCGGCCTGGCATCCGCGGCGCCATCACGTTGGATACCACGTTTCCGCGCGACCACGGGTCGTGGCTGTAGGGGTCGTTCGCGCGGACCAAACTGAATCGCCAGCAATTCGCAATTCAATTGGTCACTCCAACCTTCGGGATGAATGCGCAACACATCCACCTGGTCGGTAAAGGTGGCCAAAGAACGGGGCACGTCAAACTTGAAGGGGCCTTGGCAGGTGACCTCCACCGGCGGCTCGGGCTTGAGATTGTCGTCCGCCTTGCGCTTTTCGGGCTTTTCCGGCTCTGGGCCGCTTCCGAACAAAAGGCCCCCCTGCGATCCGCCGGGTTCCATTTGTAGATGGAGCTTTACGTCGCGAAGCATTTCAAACGATTCAATGTCACCGAACTGGGCGGCGGGGCCTTTGCCCGTACTCGTGTCGTCGGTCTTAACCAGGTTGATCCGCATCTCACGGCCGCTGCCGTAATTCTTGCCCATGCGAAATTGCACTGGATGCGGAGTCCAAATGCGATCCTCCAATAGCTCCACGTCGCGACTTACGATCAGCAGGTCATCGCCCGAGTCGGTTCCGGCAGGAGCGCTTGCGATTGTGATTTTACCAACCAGCTTGCCGCCAACTAATTTGCCAACCTTTGCCCGCTTGAGATCGAACGCCTCATCGAACTGCAGAATTGCACCTTCGGGCGCGCGCATGAGAATGGCCTGCTGCTGGCCGGTCGTGGTTTTCTTGCCGGGGTTTGGAAAGAAAATCAGCGTGCAAGGTTGCAGCTTGACCCGGCCATCCGGCAGCGTCTGGTAATCCTGGACGAGCAGCTTGACCTGTGAACTCTCAAGCACCTTGGGCGTGCCTTCGAGTTCCCAATCGCCGGGCTTGAAATAACTGGCAAAGGTTTGCTGGTGGCGCTTGTGGGCATTTTTGGCAGCGTCTATTTCTTCCGGAGTGCGCTCCATTCGTGACCGCGCCGGCACCGTCGGCTCGATGATGGGCACCGCAATCAGCGCGTACAGCCAGTAGGCGGCCAGGACGGCCGCAAAACTGGCGGTCATACGCGTGAGACGATTGAACATTAGGAATCAGGGGTCAGGAGTCAGGGGTCTGCGATCAGGACTTGCCACCGTTTCCGACCTCTGAACCCCCAACTCGTGAACCCCGACGCCCGACACCTGCTACAAATATTTCTGCACCAGGTTCTCCCAACGGCCTTGGTGCTTGAGGATCATCTCCACGGCTTCGCGTACCGCGCCGCGGCCGCCGCCGAGTGTCGTGGTAATGTGCGCGGCGGCCCGAATCTCGGCCGCTGCGTCCGCCACGGCGACGCTCAGGCCCACGGCTTTGATGGCAGGCAAGTCGGGCAAGTCATCACCGATGTAACAGACTTGCTCGAGCGACAGGCCCAGCTCGCGCGCGATCTGTTGCGCGGCCGGCAACTTTTCCTCGGCCGACTGCCGAACAAGGTCGATGCCCAATTCAGCGGCACGGATTTTGACGATGTGAGAGCTTCGGCCTGTGACGAGTCCGAACTTGTAGCCCGCGCGTTGCCAAAGCTTGATGCCCATCCCGTCGCGGATGTGGAACTGTTTGGTCTCAATACCCTGATTATCGAACACGATGCCGCCGTCGGTCAGCACGCCATCGACGTCCGACAGAATCAACTCGATTGACCGCGAGCGTTGTTCGAGTTTCATGTAGCTGGGGTAGGACGGATTGAAATTCCGTCCTACAATCGGCGCTCTGGCTTCGCTTGCTTCCTAAACACCCGACCTTTTGGTGCCTGAGGCCCCGCTTCCGCAGGCGAGACCACAATTGGACCCGACGCGGTTGGAATCGTCACAGGTGCGGCGACCGAACCTGTCGGCCCAACGGAAATCGTGGCTTGCACGGACGGCGCTTCCGGCACGAGTCCGACGACGTCCGTAATATCGATCAATCCCGCGGGCTTGCCGTCGCGGTCGATCACAGGCAGCTCGCTGATCTTGCGTTCCGCCATGATCGCCACCGCATCGACCAGCATCGAGCCGACCGGAACGGTGGCGGGATTCTTGGTCATCACATCGCGGATCGGGTCGTCGATCGCGCCGTCGCGACGGCTCTCGAATAAGCGGGCCAAATCGCTATCCGTGAAAATCCCGTGCAGCTTGCCCTGCGGGTCAACGATCATGATAGCGCCTGTGCGTCGTCCAGGCCACCGGCCTTCGGCGAACACATGGCGCACCGTCAGGGTGCACAGCGCGACACGGCACTCTTCCAGCGGACGCATGCGATCGTTGACTTTGCTCAGCTTTCGGCCCAGCGTTCCGGCCGGATGGAAGCGAGCGAAGTCCTCCGGCTTGAAATCCCGCATGCGGCTGGTAACCAGGGCCAGTGCATCCCCCATGGCAAGCATGGCGGTGGTGCTGGTACTGGGGGCCAGGCCCAGGGAACAGGCCTCCTGTAACGGGCCAAGCTCGATCGTGACCGTGGCCGCACGGCCCAGCATGCTCGTGCGTTTGCCGGTGAGAGCGATAATCGTGACGCCAAATTCCTTGAGCGACGGTAACAGCCGGGTGACTTCCTCCGTCTCGCCGCTCTGCGAGAGGATCAGCACGACGTCGTCCGTGTGAATGCGACCCAGATCGCCATGCACCGCTTCCGCCGGGTGCAGATAATGCCCGCGCGTTCCCGTGCTGGCAAGCGTGGCGGCAATTTTTTGTGCGATCATGCCCGCCTTGCCCATGCCGGTTACGATCACACTGCCGCGGCAGTGGTAGAGCTGCTCGATCGCGCGGCAAAAGTCGGCATCGAGCCGTTCGGCCAGATGTAATAGTGTCTGGCCTTCGATTGCGATGATCTCGCGCGCGTACCGAAGTTGGTCGTAAGCGGCAAGCGGCGCCGCCGCGACTTGACTCCCCTCTCCCCGCTGCGGGAGAGGGGCGGGGGGTGACGGGAAATGCGCCGCGATTGGCACGGGGACCGCGGCGGAGGCAAAACCGCCCATGGGCAGGGAGAGGGTGTTCATCAGGTCGTCCTTGACATGATCAAGCGAAAGGCACGCCCGAGGTTCGCCGTGCTAGCACCGGCCGATCAGGGCGGGCCGGATTGTAGCGGCTGTTGGAAATCGGAACAATGCGGGTGTTCGTCCCGGCGTTTGCCCTTTCCTTGCGAAGCCTTGCTTGACGCTGGGCGCCAGCCCAACTTCCCCAACCTTTGGCGTAAGTGCTTACGCCGCAACGAAACGACCCCCAATTTTTCCACTACCAATCGGTTTTGTGGAGGCGGCCGGGCAGCTCCCAGCCGAGCCGTTGTTGCGCAGCACGTACGAGCCTTCGCTGAACTGCTGCTTAAGGAACGTCACGCTAGTGACAACTACCGCGTCGGGCGGAGCCGAATCCCGTGCCTGGTCTTCGGCCAGATGATTGGTAGTTGACAGGTTGATGGGTCTCGAGTTTTCGGCTGACCGTGTATTGACTTGCCGGTTGTCAGCTGACCGCGTGCTCACGCGGGGCTTCAAGGGTCGCCTTTGGCTGAGTGACCGTGTGACGAGTGGCGAATTGAGGATCGGCGGTGCTCTTGCTGGCAAGTTGGACGTTCTTGGTTTGCATGCTTGTTCGCGGCAGTTGATAGCCGGCCACGAGCCAACCTTTTTCGGCCTCTAGTTGCACGAGCAGCAGCTTGCCGAGCTTGACCCAAAGCTCGTCCGATGGCGGTGCTAGTTTGTCAAACGTCAGTGTGGACTGGAAGACGCCGGGGAACTTGTCTCTTAGTAGCGTAAGGGCCTGCTCTAGTTCGTCCGGCGAGCCCACGTCGAGTTTGCCATCCACCGTCAATTCGCCCTGCCGGCTCAATCGGGGGCCGCTCGGCGACTTTTCGATTTGGTACCGAACCGAAATACTAAATCTGCCGCTGAACTCTTGCTTTCCAAGCCGAACCGACTTGAGGTGCAAGGTAATCGCGGCGGTGCCGCCATCAAGACTCAGATCGAGCGGGCGCTTATCGGCCATTGTGACTGACCACCGGGGCATGCCGGATTCCACGCGCAATTGAGAAGGCTCTTCACCGGTTAGCGTATCCATCGTCTGCAGAAAGTCTTTGTCTCGCACTTTCTCGCCAGCGTAAAACACTTCAAAGAGACTGCCGAGGAATGACTCGTGCAGAGCGAACGCCAGGTCATGTTTCGGCGCGAGGGGGGGTGTGCTTGCAGGCGCCGACATCGGCGAGCGGCCGGCCTGGTGCATCACCAGTCTCAGGTGATCGCTGGTTGTGCTGAATTTCAGCAGCTTTGGCAAAGCACCGCGCTCGCGCAACGGCTCTTGAAAGCTGTGGACAAAATAGTCCTGCAACGTTGTCAGCGGCTCTTTCGCTTCGCGATTGATTTCTGCTGCCAGCCGATCCTTGGTGCGCTGGGAAGTAATGGCCTGCGCCGCGCCTCGCGAACCGTTCGCGCGGCGCTGAGCGATGCGCTCCACGAGCCGCCGCTTGGCCGCGACGTCGACGCTAAGTCGAGTTTGGACATCGCCATCGGTCGCAAGGTGGCGAATCCCTTGCTCATCGAAGAAGATTGTCTTCCACATTTGCGAACTTGTTACCGACGAGCTGTAGATCGTCGCCGGGCCGTTTTGGCCAACCATTCCGGGCGAGTTGGAAGTGCCACTGAACCGGAGCTGAACGACGCCCCGATCGGCACTTGGAACAAGTTGCGGGAAGATCTGGCCCTGGGTGTTCACTGTTCCACGGCTTACCGTGCCAAGCACATTTTCCGATACATAGGTGCCTTGCGTAACGGACCTGTTTACGTGATCGCTCAACAATCTTGCCGAGACCTGGCCCACCAGGTTGGGGTCGCCTTGATTTGGCCCGCTAGCTGGTTCTGCGGCGGCGGCCGTCCATGTGGCGAAGACTAGAAACGAAGGGCAGAGATAATTGGCGAAGTTCTTCATCGATGTCCTCGTTGCAATTGTCGGTGGATCGAATAGCTTCGTGGTTGTCCTAATCTTTGAGCGGCAGCATGGGTCGATTTGTTACGCACCCTGCCCAAACGGCAGTCTCGAGGGGCGGCCGGCGCGCAAGCTCGCCCCCGCTGGCAGGCCAGCGCGCCCGCGAAAAGGTACGGTAACCGTTCACACCCCATGTAATCAAGAAAATCGCGGGGGGGCCAAACGGCTGATTTTCGGCGTTTTCGACCTTTTGCCGTCACAATCTGGTCGTGCCCTGATCGCCGGTTTTCGTTCCGCTGTGTGGCATGAGCACGGATGCCACCTCACTGCCTGACGATCTGGCCCTGGTGCCATCAGATCATCCGCGAGCTGAAGCTCGAGATTGCCGGACTCCAGGCCGAGATGGCCACACTCAAAGCCCGGCTGAATCAGAATTCGTCGAACTCCTCGAAGCTCCCCTCGTCCGATCCACTGTCAGTCAAGCGAGCGCCGCCGAAACTCCCCACCGGGAAGAAGCGTGGTGGGCAGCAGGGTCACAAGCCGCACCGGCGCGATCTGGTGCCGCCGGAGAAGGTGACCGCAACGTTCGACATCAAACCCGAAACGTGCCACGGTTGCGGCGCTGCATAACTGGGCGACGATCCCGAGCCGTGGCGTCATCAAGTGGCCGAGTTGCCGCCGATCGAGCCCGTCGTTACCGGGTATCGGCTGCATTGTGACCGTGGCAACCAGCGTGTCTTGCATGACTTGCCAGCATAGACGGCTTCCGTGCCAGCGATTCATCGTCGGCGATCCCGGCCCCGATCCAAGGGGTATCCAGCTCACTGGATCTTGATCGCCCCGTACTGGACAGCGGTTGCTTGAATGCTATCATGCCGGTTTGGAAAAAAAATGTCTCGATCTCACCTGTTCGTCGGGGAGGTATTTGCCGTGAGCAAAACACGCGTCTTGATTCGGTCTTCGTGGGCGATCGTTCCAACGGTTTGCCGGATGTCCGCTTTCCTGCTGCCGGCGATCGTTCTTTCGGTTGGCTGCGCAGAACAAGCTTCGAAACAATTGGCGGAGGAGAAATCCGCGCGGCAGGCTGCCGAGCAGGAGTCGCAGAAAGCGGCCGATCGAATCGTGCAGCTGGAAGCACAACTGAAGCAGGCGGAGAGTGAGCCAGCGCAACCCGCCGCGCCCGTCGTGGCGTCCAATGTCTCTGCCGATCCTTCCGCGGAAGCACCGGCCGCGCCCGAAGCGGTCGAAGATGGCGAGCCGGTTGGGTCGGTGGACGAACAGGACCTGTTAACGTCGCAAGCAAACAACTCGAATTGGCTGATGTATGGTCGCTCGTACAACGGTCACCGCTACAGCGGGCTCAAGCAGATCAACAAGCAGAACGTTTCCCGCCTGCAGCCGGCCTGGAGCTTTCAGACGGGGGTGCTCGACGGATTCGAATGCACGCCGCTTGTGATCGATGGCATCATGTACATTACAACGCCGTGGAATCATGCCTACGCGATTGATTGCAAGACCGGATCGCAGCTTTGGCACTATCAGAAATCCCTCCCGGAAAACATGGCGCTGTGCTGCGACGCGGTCAACCGTGGTTTTGGGGTCTGGGGGGAGAACTTATACATGTCCACGCTCGACGCGCATTTGGTGTGCCTCGACAAGAACACCGGCGAAGAGATCTGGGACACGGCCATCACGGCTTACGGCGAGAATGGCGAGGAAGAAAAAGATATCTACAAATTGGCCTAAAGTGCCACGGTCGCTCCGCTGATTGTCCAAGGCAAGGTGATTATTGGCATCAGCGGCGCCGAATATGGGATTCGCGGTTTCATCGATGCGTATAGCGCCCAGACCGGCGAGCGCGTGTGGCGCTTCTACACGGTGCCCGGCGCCGACGATACGGACGAACAGGCCAAGAAGGCGCTCGAAACCTGGGAGGGCCAGACCTGGCTGACCGGCGGCGGTTCGGCCTGGGTAACCGGCACCTACGATCCCGAACTCAATCTGCTGTACTGGGGTGTCGGCAATCCGTCCCCCGATTTCAACGGCGAAGTCCGCCCGGGCGACAATCTCTATACCTGCTCGATCCTGGCACTCAACCCGGACGACGGTACCTACCGGTGGCACTTTCAAAATAGTCCCCATGACCAGTGGGATTACGACGGTGTGAATGAGCCCTTGCTCGTGGACATCGAAAGAGACGGCAAGCAGGTCAAGGCACTTGTTCAAGCGCATCGCAACGGCTACTTCTATTGCCTGAATCGTGAAAACGGACAGTTCATCTACGGGCAGCCTTTTTGCGAAGTCACCTGGACCGACCAGGAGAAAGGGGTCAAGGGACTGGATCCAACAACAGGCCGGCCCTTCATCAATCCGGCCGCGCTGCCTACCGAAGAAGGCACCCGCGTTTGTCCCGGCGCGGCGGGTGGCAAGGAATGGAACCCCATGGCCTACCATCCGGGCACGAAGTGCGCCTACGTACCCGTCATTAACAATTGCGCCAAGTTCACGTCAGGCAAGGCATTTTTCATCAAGGGCCAGCCGTACTGGGGCAGCTCGCTGACGTTGATCGAGAATCAGGCGTCGGGCTCCTTCAAGGCGATTGACGTAGCCACCGGCGAGATCAAGTGGGATGTTTCAACTCGGTCTCCGATGGTTGCAGGTGTGTTGGCCACGGGTGGCGGATTGGTCTTCACCGGCGATGCCGAAGGATTTTTGACCGCTTACGATGCCGACACCGGGGACGACCTTTGGCACTTCCAGTGTGGATCGGGTCATCATGCTTCGCCCATTACCTACACGCTCGACGGCAGGCAGTACGTCGCCGTCGCCGTGGGATGGGGTGGATGGACGGCCGGGTTCGTCGGCGACGGGGCACCGTGGCTGCGCGATGCACGACGCGGAAACACTTTATTCGTCTTTGCCTTGCCGTAGCGCGTTGATTCTTGGACCGGCCACCTGAAGAGCCTCAGCACCTCATGGCATCGTCGACGGCAGCACCGAAGTTGTTGTTCACGGCCATTGCGTTGGCGGGGTTCATCGGCGCCATGACGCCGGTTTCACATGCTGGCGCACCCGAACAAGAAAAGCCGGTCGAAAGCACGCTTCCGGACGCAACGCCGCCATCCCGGAAAATCCATGCCGATCCCGGCACGCCCTGTTGCGCTACCGTTGCGAACGGGGCTTCCGGCACCGCTCCCTTCAACGCTTGGAAGCGAATTCATGAGCGCGGAGAATTAGCCGTCAGCCTGGACCCGGACAATTTGCCCTACTCCAGTGCGAAGGACGATTTGCCGGGCTTTGACGTTGAGTTTGTGAGGGCTTTGGCGGATGAACTGGGAATCAAGCTGCGCATTCATTGGATCGATGTAAACCGTGAGACCGCCATTGGCCAACTGCTCGATCTTGATTGCGACCTC
>SXHT01000261.1 GCA_005773095.1 Planctomycetaceae bacterium | reverse complement strand
TCCAGCGTCAGCTCATCGTGGTTTCGCAGGAAAATCATCCACTGGCAGTTGTGCGGAATTGGCGGCGTTTGCTGCAGTATGTCGAGAATCGGAAAGCGGTCCTCCATGTGCAGCGCCATGTACAGCCGCGGCATCACGGGAAAATGAAAAGCGGCGTGACATTCGTCCCCCGCGCCAAAATAAGCGATCGCATCCTCGGGCCATTGATTGGCTTCGGCCAACAGCATGCGGCCGTGGTAGCGCTCGTCAACGCGCCGCCGTATGGCTTTGAGGAATTCATGCGTCTGGGGCAGGTTCTCGCAGTTGGTCCCCTCGCGTTCAAAAAGATACGGAATTGCGTCGAGCCGCAGACCGTCGACCCCCAGATCCAACCAGAAATCGAATAATTTGAGAATCGTCTCGCGCACGATCGGACTATCAAAATTCAGGTCCGGCTGATGCGAAAAGAAGCGGTGCCAATAGTATTGCTTGCTGAGCGGGTCCCAGCTCCAGTTCGACGGCTCGAAATCCTTGAAGATGATCCTTGCGTCGGCGTATTTTTCCAGCGTGTCGCTCCAGACATAGAAATTGCGATGCGCCGAACCGGGTTTCGCCTTCCGCGCCCGCTCGAACCACGGATGTTGATCCGACGTGTGATTGATCACCAGCTCAGTCACCACCCGCAGCCCGTGCCGATGGGCCTCGCTGACGAACTCCTTGAAATCCTTGAGCGTGCCGTACGCCGGATTGATGCCGGTGTAATCGGCAATGTCGTAGCCATCGTCACGCAAAGGCGATGGATAAAACGGCAGCAGCCACAGCGTGGTCACGCCCAGATCTTGAAGATAGTCGAGCTTCTGCGTGAGCCCGCGAAAATCGCCAACTCCGTCGCCGTTGCTGTCGTAGAACGACCGCACGTGCAGCTGGTAAATAAGCGCGTCCTTGTACCAAAGCGCATCGTCCGCGGCAGCCGCCTCATGCGAAGGTTTCATCCGTCCGGCTTTCGTCTTTGTGGCCTCAAACCAGCAGGCACGCTCCACGTGCCGTAGCGGAACCAAAGTAGCAGTTGCTCAGTGCAGCGCAAAGTAGCAGGCACGCTCCGCGTGCCACAGCGGAACCACCGCGGCAGTTGCTGAGTGCAGCGCGCGGTTGCACGGCTCGTGATCGTTACGATCTTTTCCTCTCGAATGTCTTATCGACGCATCGCGACGGCACACGGAGTGTGCCTGCTACATCGGCGCAAGCAGCATCGCGGCGTGGCCGTGAAAATACGCCTTCTGCGGATTCCACGCACTTACGCCCAGCCCGCCGTAACGCGGATCTTCACTCGTCCAAATTACATTCCAGGGCCCAATCGTTGAAGGGGCCAACAGCGGTTCCGAAAGCGGATTGCCCGGCAGATCGCGCCCCAGATTCACCACCAGCAGCCGATCATCCCCCGCCTCGCCAAAAAATCGCAGCGCGAACGCTTCCGGCCCCAACACGGCGCCCTGCACGCGGTCGGCTCGCTGCGCCGCGATCACCCGGTCCTCCCGCCGCAGGCGAAGCAAGTCTCGATGCAACGCCAAAGCCTGGCCATGCGTGCTGCGCTCTTCCTGCTTGAGCTTACACGCTTCAAATACCTGGCGATCGCCCGGATCGAGAAACAGCGTGTCATCGATCAGGTCCGAAAGCCGGCGGAATTTCCGCATCTCGCGTTTGCGCCCCTCCCACACCAGCCGCCGCAAGTTCTCGTCGTGGTCGGCAAAAAAATGAAACGGCGTCGATGCGCAGAACTCCTGCCCCTGAAAAAGCAGCGGAGTGCCAGGCCCCAGCAAAAGGACGGCCGTCATTGCCCGATAACAGCCCGGCGAGGTCAGCTCATGCAACCTTCTGCCGCCGGCCGAGTTCCCCACCTGGTCGTGGTTCTGCAAAAAGTTGATGAACCGCTCCGCCTCCAATCCCCACGTCACGCCGCCCCGATTGCGTGACTGCCGCGCATTCCACTGCCCTTGGTAGAGATGTCCCCATTTGACCGCCGAAATCAACTCCTGCGGCGTGCCCCGATAGTCGCCACAATAGTAGTCGGCCGAACCCGTCAACGCCACCCGTGCAGCATGATGAAAGTCGTCATTCCACGCGGCATCCATTCCGCAGCCGCCTGTGGCAACGTCGCGCAACAGACGCGTGTCCTGAAGTTCGTTTTCGATCACGATCAGCGTTTTTCGACCCGCGGCCGCCTCACGCACACGGCGACCCAACGCGCCCAGAATGTGATCCGCCGATTCGTCGAACACCGCGTGCACGGCGTCAATCCGCAATCCATCCAGATGAAACTCGTCGATCCAGTACCCTGCGTTCGCCAGAAAAAACTCGCGCACCGGTCCATTGAATTCGCCGTCATAATTGATCGCGTCGCCCCACGGCGTGTGATGTCGTCTGGAAAGATAGTCCTTCGAAAATTGCGGCACGTAGTTGCCCGAGGGACCAAAGTGGTTGTAAACCACATCCAGAATCACGCCCAAACCGTGCTGGTGCGCTTGATCGACAAAACGACGAAAATCGTCGGGTCTTCCATAAATCCGCGCTGGCGCGAACAAATTGACGCCGTCGTATCCCCAGCCAAACGTGCCGTCAAAGTCGCTAACCGGCATCACCTCCAGCACCGTGACGCCCAACTCCGCAAGCTGAAACAACTGGGCCGCGGCAGCCTGCCAGGTCCCCTCACGCGTGAACGTGCCGATGTGCATCTCGTACATCACCTGCCCATGCAACTCAACGCCTCGCCAGCCCGCTTCGTTCCATCGGTAACTCTTCGGATCAATGACTTGCGAAAGCCCGTGCGGGCCCTCGGGCTGAAAGCGCGACGCCGGGTCGGCGTAAATCTTGGAGTCGTCGTCCAGACGGTAGCCATAGAGCGATCCGATCGAAGCCTCGGCGATCAGACCCGAGAAGTATCCATCGCCTTCAGCAGACAGCGACGTGCCCCGAGCTTGTTGCAGGGGGGGATGCCGCTGCGCTCTGCGGGAATCATCGGCAGACGAGAGCACCACGTCCACCTGCCTGCGCTTCGGCGCCCAAACGCGAAAGTGCACTCCCTCGGCCTGCGGCTCCGCGCCTACGGGCAGCCGACGTGAGCCCACGGCTTTCGCGATGGCTCGACGGTTTCCAATTTCGCGACTTTGCCGTGTGTTCAAGCTGTCGCTCATCACGTTGCGATAAGCCGACCTACTTTCCGACATCGGAATCGGAAAGCGGAATCAAGCCACCAGCATTCAGCCACCCTGCTGGATACGCCGTCCCAACGGCAGTACTACCCGGATCCTTGCACTTGTCGAGATTCGGAGCAGCATACGGAGAGCCTTTGGGGGTCATCAACAACGCATAGACGCGATACGCGACTTCGTCGCTGAGGAACCGCACGCTGCCGTCGCAAAATGCAACATTAAAGCCGCCGGGATGACGACTCGACGGTCGAGCATAATTTAGACCGAAGTTGAGAACGCCAGCTGTCTCCGTATCGCGATTCAATCCAATCGGAGGTGGATCCTGTGGAAACCATACTAATCCCGTCCGCCACTCTCCATTCTGCGGGCTCCCAAAATTGTTCACCGAGCGAACAGCGGCCCAATTGACATCGCCTGTGGTACCTGTCATCAGAGTGTTTAAGTTCTCCGCCAACATGATCGTGTTCGACGTTCCATCGTTTCGACTGATATAACTCGCAGTGTTCGAGACAAGTGGCGGATTTGATATGCTACCGGCTTGTAGCAAGCCGCCGTGGAAGACTCCGTTTTCTTGCCAGTCGCCTGGAAAACCGGAGACGTAGTTATCAACTCGTCCCGAATTCACAGCAAAGCAAATCGGCGCCAGACCCCTAACCTGGGAAGACGGACAAACCAAAACCTCGAGGCGAACCGGCACGCTATTACTATTTTGGTAAAGGGTCCCCGCAGTGAAAAGTTGCCACAAATCGTTACGCTCAATCCGAGGCAAAATTGGCTGCACCCAACCAACATAACTCTCTCTTACAGGCGACCCGGTGGAATTGAACCGGGGACTAAAGGCGGGTGAATACTTCTGGCGGCTGGCCTCATGCGCAATTAGAGCCATCGCACACTGTTTTTCGTTATTCGAACACGTATTCCGGCGCGCGGCCTCACGCGCCGAGTTGATCGCAGGCAATAAAAGTCCGGTTAGCATCGCGATGATGGTAATGACCACCAGCAGCTCAACTAGCGTGAACGCACGACGCGAAATGCTGCGCATAAAAACCTCCGGGCGAGATGTGAAGGCCCCCTGTCGACGATCTCCTACTGTTCATCATACCCACACCATCGTTAAGGTCCATAGCCACGATGAACGAGCAGGGACAATCAGTTCTCCGCTGCAGGGTCGGCTGTGCCGGCCGGATTCGCGTGACTTTCCCATCCACGGCAGGCAAAGCCGGCCCAACCAGGTCGCCGAATGCAATAAACTCATCGGCCCTGATGATCGAGCGGTCCAATTGTCATGCCCACAACGTCAAGGGGGGGATCCTCCATTTGACGAATCCCGGCCGACGAACCCGAACACTTCTCGTCGGCCCTAACAGCCTGTTGAAGCTAATGCTGCGGTAAATCCTCCGGCGGAATCCCTTGCCAATTGTTGACGATAAACGGCCAAAAGTGATTGTCAATCAGGCGATCTCAAAAATAGCTCGTAAGAGGGGGTGGCCATCACCAGGACACGGTCGGTGGGACGACGCGCCGAACGGCGACTGGCGCAACCGTTCACGGGCCAAGACAGGGGGACAGGCACATTTTCCCTTGAACCACGTTGGACAACCTCCTGGCCGAACGATGCGCCTCTCGCGAACTCGCAGGGAAAATGAGCCAGTCCCCGGCCCGTGAACGGTTACCTTTGGATTACGATCTTGCTGGTTCGTGGCTGACGAGTTCCAAATCGCGCTGAAAATGGCGCAAGGTCTCGGTTGGATTGAGATTCATGACCGCGCGGCCGTCGGTAAGCCACTTGCCATGATCGACACGAAAAACGGCCGTCGCGTCGCGCGGTGCAGTAACGAACTCCACTTCTTCCATCCCGCCCCCGGTAACGGCCTCGAATTGAATTGTCACGCCAACAAATGCAGAAATCTCTCCGCTGCGCTTATCGCGCGCATACACGACTTCGTCATCGAATTCACAATCGGTCCAGGCGAGTCCGCGCGGCTTGCCGCTGGCGGCGGCCCGCTTGTAGAAGTGGGCTTCCAGGTGTTCTCGCTGGCGATGAAAGTCGCGGCGGAGGCGCTCCAATTCCTTCTCGCGGAGCGACCTGCGAATCGGCTGCCAGACAAGTGCCGCGGCCAGCAGCGCGCCAACGACAACCACCGGTATCAACCACCAGAACCCGGTCATCACACATCCCCCAGGGATCGAGTTTCCCCTGCGACTTGCCCCGCTGCTTGCATTGTAAGCGCCTTGCGGCCGGGTTGGCAAGAAAACCGAAACACCCAAAATCTTGCGAAACGCGACGGGGGACCAGGGGCCGTCGCCATTCGCCCTGCTCCTTGCTAGCCTCCCTTCCCCGATTCCAATCGCTTCGCTGCCGGTCAGGGCCAATCAGTGTTTTACGTCCGGCAACCTGGTAGGGCCGGCTTTGTCGGCCGTGGATGGGAAAGTCACGCGAATCCGGCCAGCACGGCCGGCCATGCAGCGGATAACCGCCTGGCCGTGCGCTGCCGGTCAGCCCTCTACCATCGCCGGGAAAATCTGCTATGCTCGGTAGTGCAACCGTTGCTACGCTGGGTTCCGTGTGGAATGAGCCGATGGTTGCGCTGTTCTGGTAAAGGGTTGCGTGTGTCCATGGCGGTTGGAAAGATCAAAAAGCTGGTGCGTGATAAGGGATTCGGCTTCATTCAGTCCGAGGGCTCACAAGACATCTTCTTTCACCACTCGACGGTGGCCGATCAGGGCTTCGACAATTTGAACGAAGGCCAACAAGTGGAGTATGCGGTTGACTCGGGTAGTAGTGGCGGCAAAGGACCTCGCGCTTCGTCTGTCAAGCCGATGTAAGTTCGTTGCAGCCGTGCGTTAAACCCTTCCGGTAATCGTTCACGGGCAAATCGAGGGGGGACTGGCACATGTTCCCGGGAATCACGTTCGACAACCACCCAACCGGACGACGCACTTCGTCGAATTTGCCGGGAAAATGAGCCAGTCCTCGGGCCGTGAACGATTACCCTTTCCGATCTCGATTCCCTTTTTAGATCCCGCGATATTGTGCCACCTCTGGGCGCCCACATGTCGATTGCGGGGGGCTACTACAAGGCGGTCGAGCAAGCGGCGCGCTGCGGCTGCGACTGCGTTCAGTTGTTTACGAAGAACAACAACCAGTGGCGGGCCAAAGAGCTGACCGATGACGATGTTTTCAGATTCCGTTCATCGCTGGCGGAGTTGAAGATCACGCATCCGATCGCCCACGATTCGTATTTAATCAATCTTGCGGCGCCCGGTGCGGCACTGTGGAAGAAGTCCATCGACGCCTACATCCTCGAGCTGCGCCGCGCCGAGCGCCTGGGATTGGCCGGCCTGGTGATGCATCCCGGCGCTCATACCACGTCGAGCGAGTCGCAAGGCATTGCCCGCGTCGTGAGGGCATTCAACGAAGTGCACCGCCAAACAGGCGGCCTCAAGGTAATCACCCTGGTGGAGACCACCGCCGGCCAAGGCACAAGTCTCGGTTGGCGATTCGAGCAGCTTGCGGCCATCCTTTCGGGAGTGCGAGATCCGGAGAGGCTGGCCGTCTGCGTCGACACCTGCCATCTGTTCGCTGCCGGGTATCCGCTCTCCGAGCGGCGCGACTATCTTGCCACGATGAGGTCGCTTGGCAAAACGGTCGGTCTCGGCCAAGTGCGTGCCTTTCACCTGAACGACAGCAAGAAGGACTTGGGGTCGCGCGTCGACCGTCACGCCCATATTGGCCGCGGCAAGCTGGGCCTCGAAGCGTTTCGCAGTCTGCTTAATGATCGCCGTTTTCGCAACGTGCCTATGTATCTCGAAACGCCCAAGGAACAAGAAAACGGCGAGGAGATGGACGTGGTGAATCTGCGATTACTGAGAAGCCTGGTTGCCAGCTGAAATTCTCGAGTTGACCATCGTGGATCGAGGATGCTCATGAAGCGGTCGTTTGTCCCGGGATATCTCGACCGTGCGGATCTCGAGCTGCTTCGCCGAGGTCGGTGGCCAGCTCCTCGCGCATCCGTTCGTCGATGAAATGCTCCATCCGCTCGGCAGGGGCGTGGACGTGATCAGCCGGCAGGCCGAGCGATTGCACCAGGTAGGTCTCCCACAGCCGGTGCGAGCGCACCAGCTGCGCGGCCCGGCGCCGGCCGGCGTCGGTCAGCTGCAACTGGGGCGCCGCGACAACGAACCGTTGTCGCGCGAGCAGCCACAGTCCCAGTCGCGGCAGGAATCCGCCCCCGACCGCCTGCACCGCTTCGCGCGGGCCCAAGCGTCGTGCCGTCGCCAGTTCTTCCAACCGGAAGAGCAGCGCCAGCAGGTCTTCGGAGACAATTCGCAGCGTTGTCCGCGAGTTCCGCACGACCGCGGCCACCACGCCGTGACGGGGAGAGAAAAGAAAAGCCAGCGCGTACAGCAAACCGCCCGTCACGGCCATCATTCCGGCGGGCTCGGTTTCAACCACGAGTGAGGCCACAAAGCCGCCGTAAGCGCTCAACGCTCCGATGATCGCCGCGGTCACCAGCATCCATCCCAGACGATCGCAGAGCAAGTGCGCGGCGGCGGCGGGCACAATCAGCATCGCCACCACGAGAATCGAGCCGACGGCCTCGAACGAGCCAACGGTTGTCGCCGCCACCAGCCCCATCAGCAGATAATGAATCAGGTTCGAACGAAACCCCAAAATCGTCGCCAAGGCGGAATCGAACGAGGTGATCTTCAGTTCTTTCCAGAGCAGCAAGATCGTCGCCAGATTGAGTAGCAGTACCGGGAGGATCGAGAAGAACGCCCGCGGCGCCTCGTAGCCACCGATTTCGATCATGCTCGAGGTCACCAGGCTGAGGTTTCCTTCGAGAACGCACTGAGCATCAATGTGTACGTGCTCGCCGTAGCGCTTGATGAGCACCACGCCCAGGGCGAACAGCGAGGTGAACACAATCCCCATGCTCGCGTCTTGCGCAATTCCGCCCTGACGGTGCAGCGTCTGCGTGAGAAAAGTGGTGGCGACCGCGGCCACGAAGGCGCCGACGAACATGGCGCCGATCGCCAGTGTGCCCGTGAACAAGAACGCCACCACCAGCCCTGGCAGCACGGCGTGAGCCAACGCGTCGCCCAGCAAACTCATGCGCCGCAACACCAGGTAGCAGCCAATCAGCGAGCAGGCCACGTTGGTCGCCAGCGCCACGGCGAGCGTCCAAAGCATCAAGGGATCGGCCGGTACAAGGATATTCCACCACTCATCCATGGTCGGCAGCTCCCGCGGCGGTCGCTGCCGGCTGTGGAATGACATGCGGGGAGGCAGGCACCGCATCGGCCTGCTTGGGTGGATACGCGCGCAACAGCTCCACTTCGAGCCGGTCAACTACCTCGGGCGGCAAGATGTGTTCAATGTCGTCGGCATCGCGGTCGACGTGGTCGGCGGCGATATTCGCGCCGTGAATCAAGAACAGTTCCCACAAACGGTGCCGACGTGTCAAACGCGCCCCTTCTTGTGCGCCGATCGCGGTCAGTCGCAGGCGACCATTTGCGTGGTCAACCCATCCGCGGCGCTGTGCCCATCGCAACAGCCACCAGGCTTCCAGGGAGTTCCAGGCGTGCGAATCGATCACGGCTTGCGCGGCAAGTTCAGGCCTGTCTGGCAACGCCGGCTCGCTCAGCTCGTACAGCGTGCGCAGCAGGTGGTCCTGCGCGACGCGCGCCCGTAATCGCAGCTGAGCGATCACTTTGGCAATCAATCCCCGCCGGGGAGCAAAGGCCAGCGAGCCGAGAAAAATCGCCGTTCCCGCCAGCACAATCAACGGACCCGTCGGCAAGCCCTTGTTGTTGCTGCCGAATCGTAATGGATCGAACGGCAGCGCTTGCCGCCAACGGTTGTCGCTGAGCACCGTGCCCAACGCGCCGGCCGCCGCGCCCAGTACTCCGGCCGCAACGAGCATCACGTTCAACCGATCCGTCCACAACCGGGCCGCCGCTGCGGGTGTAATCAGCATCGCGGCCATCAACACCACTCCCACGGCGGGCAAGCCAACAACCGTCACCAGCGCCACAAGCGCCATCATCGCCAGGTCGAGCCACAAGGTCGGCCAACCTTGCGATTGGGCAAAACCCGGATCAAAGCCGAGCAGCTTGAATTCCTTGTAGAACAGCGCCAATAGCGCCAGTGCAATCACGGCCACGATGCCGATCAGCAGCAGGTCTTGCCGCACCATGCTGGCCGCCTGGCCATACAGATAGGTGGTCAGGCCGGCTTTGTCGCCAGTCTCCATCTTCGCGATGACCGGCATCATCGCCACGCCAGCGCCGAAGAACGTGCTCAGCACGATGCCAATCGCTGCATCTTCCTTGGTGCGGCTCCAGCGGCAAATGAACGTCACCAGAGCCACGCCGAAGATGCCGGAAACCAGGGCGCCCAACAACAACGCGGAGAACTGCCGCTCGCCGGCTACAACAAACGCCAGACAGATGCCCGGCAGCGCGGCGTGCGCAACCAGGTCTCCCACCAAAGCCCGTCGCCTCAACACGGCGAACGTGCCCACCGCCCCGGCCACGCAGCCAAGCAAGGAAGTGCCAATCAGAACGGTGACGAGTGGAGACATGGCAGGCGCAGGTGTCGGCAATCGAAAGTCACGGGTCGAAGCTGCGAATCGTCGTGCCCTGCATCGGCTGACTTCGGATCCCCAACTTCTGACCTTTACTCGCTTAAACGCACGGCCTCGGCGGCTTGATCCAAGATCGTCAACCGGCCGCCATACGTGGTCTGCAAATTGTGAGTCGTAAATACTTCGTTGACCGGGCCGGCGGCCACGAGTCGCATGTTCAACAATATCACGAAGTCGAAATAATCGCGCACGGTCTGCAACTCATGATGTACGACAATCACCGTCTTGCCACGCGCGCGTAACTCCTGCAGCAACGTGACGATCGCTTGCTCCGTGGCTGCGTCCACGCCGGCAAATGGCTCATCCATGAAATAGATTTGCGCGTCCTGCACGAGCGCCCGGGCCAGAAACACTCGCTGCTGCTGGCCTCCCGAGAGCTGTCGTATCTGCCGATCTGCGTACTCGGCCATGCCGACTTGTTCAAGGCACTCGCGCGCCAGCGACTTCTCCTTGACGCCCGGCCGGCGGAACCAGCCAAGGCGGCCATAGGTGCCCATCGTGACCACGTCCAGCGCGGAGACGGGAAAGTCCCAATCGACGGTCTCGCGCTGCGGCACATAGCCGACAAGATGCCGCTGCTGCGAGTAAGGCTTGCCGTAGAACTCAATCTTGCCGCTGGCGATCGGCAGCAAACCCAGCACGGCCTTAATGAGCGTCGACTTGCCCGCGCCGTTCGGCCCAACGATGGCCACAAGCTGGCCTTCCGGAACCATGAGATCGATGTCCCACAACACCGGCTTGCGGTGGTAGGCGACCGTCATGTCGTGGATTTCGAGGGGAGGCGACATGGGAGGAAGCCATCAACGATGTCGGGATCAAGGATGGGCACGAGCATGCATCCTTGGTAACCGTTCACGGGCCGGGGACTGGCTCATTTTCCCGGCGAAATCGCCAGAGGCGCAAGGTTCTGTCAGGAGGTTGTCCAACGTGGTTCCCGGGAAAATGTGCCTGTCCCCCTCTCTTGGCCCTGAACGGTTACCATCCTTGATCTCGTATCCCTCATCCGATGCTACTTCAGCGCTTTCACAATGGTATTCACGTTATGCTCAACCATGCCAATGTATTCGGCTTCCTGAGTCCCGGCCAGACCCATTGCGTCGGAGAACAATTCGCCCCCTTCAACAACCGTGTGACCGCGCGCGGCACATCCCTGAATCAAACTCTGGATGGTCTTGGGCGGCACGCTGCTTTCCACGAACACGGCTTTCACTTGGCGCGAGACGAGCAGGTCGACCAACTCATTGACACTGGCCAGATCGGCCTCGTCGGCCGTGCTGATGCCTTGCAGGCCGTGCACCTCAATGTCGTACGCCCGGCCAAAATAGCCGAAAGCATCGTGCGCGGTAATCAGCAAGCGGCGGTCGCTGGGAATTGCCGCGATGCTTGTCTTGCACCAGTCGTGCAGCTTGTTGAGCCTGGCAATGTAAGCCGCCGACCGCCGGCGATAATCCTCCGCGTGGGCCGAGTCCAGTTCCACGAGCTTCCGCGTTACCGTCTCCGCGCACCTGGTCCACAGCGCAACGTCAAACCAGACGTGCGGATCGTAATTGCCGTCGAACTCCGGCGGCTTGCGCAGCAGTTGGGGTGATTGGGCGACAATCTCTTCGGTGACCGCAAATGTTGGTTTGCGGCTGGCAAGATTTTCCAGCGCCTCGGCAAGGCGACCTTCCAGATGAAGCCCGTTGTAGAAAACTGCATCCGCACGATTGAGTTTCTGAGTGTCCCCCAGCGTGCCACGATACAAATGCGGATCAACGCCCGGGCCCATCAGCGTCTCGACCCGCACATGCTCGCCGCCAAGATGGATGACCAAATCGCCGACTTGCCCCGTCGTGCAAACGATCGACAGCACCTGCGCCTTGCCGTTGGAGAGGGCGTCACGGACATCGCCCGTTGAAACCGATGAACCGCACCCGCCGATCCCCAAAACTGCCGTCGCGAACAGAACGACCCAGCAGCGACCTGCATAGATTGACATGGTATCCCCTTTTTCGTTGAGACTTCCCGACTTCCACCGACGAAAAACATAGTTTTGATTACTCAAAATCTTACTTGGGTCGTGGGCGCAGGGCAAGGCCAAGAACCGCGGCATTGCTACGCTGCGGTGGACCATCAGCTGCGGTCATTGTTGGGGCTCTAGCACCGTGCCCTGCGACTCAACAGATACTCCGTCAAGGCCCGATCGAACTGCATGCTGGTGTCCAGCGGCACGTAGTCGATGCCGCTTTGAAAACATTCGCGGCGATACAGCTCGCGGAAGGCATCCAGTTCCCGTAGATAGTCGCCGCGGAAGCTGCTGGCGTCGATTTGCAGCTTGTCCTGGGACTCGGGTTCCTCCAGTTCGACCATGCCTTCGAACGGGAACCTGACTTCGGCCTCATCCAGAATGTGAAACAAGATCACATCGTGCCCGCCGTGACGCAGCCGGCGCAGCGCTTGCAAGATCGGTTCCGGGTCGCTCAGCAAGTCAGAAAACAGCATGACCAGGCTGCGATGCCGCAGCATCGCGGCAATTTGAATCAGGCTATGCGCGATGTTGGTCTTGCCAGCCGGCTTGAGTTTGGCCAGGAGCGACAGCACGTTGCCAAGCTGTGTGCGTTTCGAACGTGGCGGCAAGCTTTGGCGAATCTTTTCGTCGAAGGTCACCAGGCCGACGGGATCCTGTTGATGAATCATCAGGTACCCGAGCGCCGCCGCCAGGCAGATCGCGTACTCAAATTTGCTCAACTGTTGCTGATAGGTGTAAGCCATGGAGCGACTCAAATCCATGACCAGGTAGCCGGTGATATTCGTTTCGGCCTCGAACTTCTTGACGTAGTATTTGTCGGTCTTGGCGTAGACCAGCCAGTCGATGTCCTGCGGATCGTCGCCCGGCGTGTACTTGCGATGCTCACTGAACTCAACCGAAAACCCCTGAAACGGCGAAGCATGCAAGCCCTGCAAGAAGCCTTTCACGATGAACTGCGCGCGCAAGTCCAGCCGTGCGATCTGGCGAATGACCTCGGGCTTCAGATATTGCTCAACGGCAGGCATGATAGAACGCGCATTCCGGCGATGCCATCGCTGGCTCTACCGTTAACCGAACTTGGGTATCTCCGGCGTCGGCAGCTCCTTGACCAGGCGATTAATGATGTCGTCGTTGGAAAGCCCCTCGGCTTGGGCCTGGAAGTTGGTGCTGACGCGATGGCGCAGCACGGGGATGGCGATTTTTCGCACGTCGTCGATGGCCACCGAAAACCGACCTTCCATGGCCGCCAGCGCCTTGCCGCCCATGATCAGAAACTGCCCGGCGCGCGGTCCCGCGCCCCAGTCGACCAACTCCTTGACAAAGGTTGGAGCGGACGCGTCCTTGGGACGCGTCGAACGCACCAGTCGGGCCACGTACTTCACGATGTACTCGCTTACCGCGACGCTGCCGACAAGTTTCTGCAGGTTCAGAATCGCTCGGCCCGACAGCACCTTGCGGACCTCGGGCTTTTCGTTGCGCGTGGTCATGGCCAGGATTTGTTCCTCTTCGTCGGCCGTCGGGTACTCGACCTTGACATTGAACATGAAGCGATCGAGCTGGGC
>SXHT01000260.1 GCA_005773095.1 Planctomycetaceae bacterium | reverse complement strand
GCTATCAAGCCATTCGGCAGTTTCTGGAGCATCGCGATCCGCAGCGCATCATCGATGCGCTGAAGGCGGGTGACCTTCGCGGCATGGGAGGAGCGGGCGTCCCGGCCCATCAAAAATGGACCGACGTTTGGCAGGCCAAGGGCAGCGAAAAGTACATCGTCTGCAACGCCGACGAAAGCGAGCCGGCGACCTTCAAAGACCGCGAGCTGCTCTTGCGGACGCCTTATCTGGTGCTGGAAGGTGTGATCCTGGCCGGCCTGATCACCGGCGCCACGCGCGGCTACATCTACGTGCGACACGAATACCAGGAGCAGATCGCCGCGATGAAGCAGGCGATTGCCACGGCCGAGCAAAGGGAATGCTGCGGCAAGAACATTCTGGGATCGGGCCGCGATTTTCTCGTCGAGGTATTCACCAGTCCCGGCGGCTATGTGTGTGGCGAGCAGAGCGCGCTCGTCGAGGTCATGGAGGACCGCCGCGCCCAGCCGCGCAATAAACCGCCCGAGCTGCAAACCAACGGCCTCTACGACAAGCCCACGCTGGTCAGCAACGTGGAGACCTTCGCCTGGGCGCCGGCGATCGCGGTTCGCGGTGGCGAGTGGTACGCCAATCAAGGCGTGCCTGATTGCAAAGGATTGCGATTCTTCTCGCTATGCGGCGACGTCGCGCGGCCAGGCGTGTACGAAGTGCCCAGCGGCATCACCCTTGGCGAGTTGATCGAGAAGCATGCCGGCGGCGTGTCAGGAACGCTCAAGGCCTTTGCGCCATCGGGACCCTCGGCCGGATTTTTGCCCGCGCAGATACCGGTCGAGCAGTTGCCCCGCGGTTGGCAGCAACGAAAGGAACTGGCTGCGCTGGCGGCGAAGGTTCAGCAGGATGGCGGCAAGCATCTGAGCGTGCTCGACTTGCCGCTCGATTTGCAGCGATTCCGCGACCTGGGCTTGATGCTGGGCGCCGGCATGACCGTCTATAATGACAGCCACGACATGGCGGAGGCGGCCCTGAACTGCGTCGAGTTTTTCCGCAACGAGTCGTGCGGCAAATGCGTGCCCTGCCGAATCGGTTCAGAAAAAGTGGTGCAAATCGCCGAGTCGCTGCTGGCTCGAAAACTGGATGCTCCTCAACTGGCCCTGCAAAAACTACTGATCAAGGAACTCGCTCGGACGATGGAAACGACCTCGATTTGTGGACTGGGCACGGTCGCCGCAAAACCCTTGCAAACCGCGCTCGATCATTTTTCGGAAGATGCCCATCGTCACTTGCGATAAGCCCCGGGTGGAGGCGGCAGTGGGTAGCCGCGGGCACCAGCCCCTGGTTTGAATTTGTGACCGACAATTGAGTTCCCCAAGGACGACCAAATCGTTACTGCTCCATCGACGGGGCTCAACAATTTTTGTCCATGATATCCGCGGGTTTACGCCCGTGGCCACCATCGGCTGCCCCGACGGGGGCTTCCAGCGAGAAGCTCACACAGATGGCCCTCGAATCGATCAGCGACGAACTCGTGCTTCACGAAGAAGAGGGGCTCTTCTCGCGCGATATCGACGGGCAATTGGTGCGCATGGACAAGGTCACCGCGGAGGACTTTGCCAGGTTGGTGACGGTCACGATCGATGGTCGGAAAGTCACGGTCCCCAAGGCCGTACCGCTGCGCGACTCGCAAGGCACGATCATCCGCGACAGCGAGGGCCAACCCAAGCCGCGCGCCACCACGATCTACGACGCGGCCTCGAAATTGTTCGTGCAGAAATTCAACGATCGCAATCCAATTCCGATTTTGTGTCATCAAGACCACATGCAGCCGGTGGCGGTCTGCCGGGCCTGCGTCGTACAGATTGCCCGGGAGGGCAAAGGCAGGCCGGAGCGAAAGCTATTGCCCGCGTGTCAGCATCGGGTGGAAGACAAGATGATCGTGCAGACGATCGCTTCGCAAGACAACCTGGCCGCGCGTCGGCAAATTCATTCATCGGTACAGATGCTCATCGAAATGCTGGCTGCCGATCACTTGCCGGCGGATTGGCAGCGGGGTTATTCGCAGAATGAGCTGGGCTTGCTGGTGCGTCGACTGGATGAGCTGGCACTGGAAGCACGAGCTCTCGAGCAGCAGGCCAAGGAACAACCGCTGACGGCGTCGGATGCCGAAGCCAGGTGGCCGCTCGTGAACTTGCATCGCTTCGCTCCCCGAATCTTCGATCGCGGCAACGATCAGTCGTCCTTGCGAATTTCCGTCGATCACAACCAGTGTATCCTCTGCGATCGTTGCTCGCGGGGATGCGACGAAATCAAGCAAAACGTGGTCATCGGCCGCACCGGCAAAGGTTACACGACCCGAATCGGATTCGATCTTGACGACCCGATGGGCAAGTCGAGCTGCGTCTCTTGTGGCGAGTGCATGATCTCGTGTCCAACCGGCGCGCTACTCTTCCGCCAGACGGTGCAAGAAACCGAAGTGGTGCGGTCCGGCAAGGGCATTACGGCGGATGAGCTGATCAAGATCCATCCGATTTTCTCCGGCATTCCCTATAAGTTTCTGGCCTGGAACGCCCATTCCGTGGAACGTCGCCTGCTGCAGCCTGGCGAAGTGCTCTGCCGCGAGGGGGAGGCCGGCTTCACGGCATTCTTGTTGATCAAGGGCAGGTTTGGCGTCTCGATTGGAGATGCCCGGCACAAGAATCCGGAACGACCGGGACGGCTGCAGGCTTTTATACGGCGCGTGGCCGGCAGCATGTGGGGCGGCAGCAAGGCACGCCGCGAAGATGCGCTCGTGCAATCGGTGAGCATCGGCGGCAGCGCGCCGCTCGAGTTGCAGGGCGGAAAATGGGTGGCCGAAGTTACGCCTGAAGATCTGATCCTCGGCGAAATGTCCTGCCTGAACCACTATCCTCGGTCGGCCACGGTCGTGGCGCTCGAACCTGGCGAAGTCTTGGAGCTGAATCGCAATGTGCTCTACATGCTGCAGCGCAATCAGCAATCTCGTTCCGTACTCGACCGCTCGTACCGCAAACGTGCGCTCGACGGCGAGCTCAAGAGCATGACCATCTTCCGCGGACTGTCGCCGGAAGAACGCGCCGAGTGTTCCACGCTGCTCCGCGATCGCGCGGAGCTGGTGAGCGTCGATCGCGGACAAGTGATTTTCCGGCAAGGGGACTATGCAACCGATTTCTTCAAGGTGCGTCTCGGCTTCGTCAAGGTTACGCAGCAAGCAGCGGGACAGGAACGCGTGCTCAGTTACCTCGGCCCTGGGCAAACCTTTGGCGAAATTGGCCTGCTTTCGTCGATCTTCGACTTTAGTGCCGAGTTGGCGGCGCTGGGCGTCGAGCGGGCCACGCGCACCGCCACCTGCACGGCCCTGGACGACGTGGAACTGGTGCGCATCCGCAGCGAGGATTTTCAGGAGCTGGTGAATCGGTTTCCCGGCGCCCGCGAGGCGCTGCTCAAGGAAGCCGGCGAACGACTCAGACACGATGTCGAAATACGCCGCGAACTTCAGTCGGGCCTCGGCAAGTTCATTCAGAATGGATTGTTCAGCGCACAGAAACTGCTTGTCCTCGATTTGGAATCGTGCACCCGCTGCGATGAATGCACGCGGGCTTGTTCCGACACGCACGACGGCATCACGCGGCTGATCCGCGAGGGTCTGCGGTTCGAAAACTTTCTGGTGGCCAGCTCTTGCCGCTCGTGCTTAGACCCCTACTGCCTGGTCGGCTGCCCGGTGGATGCGATTCATCGCAAGCCGCGCGAAGATAATCCGGCGGCGCTCGAGATCGTGATCGAAAGCCATTGCATCGGCTGCGGACAATGTTCAAAGAACTGTCCTTACGGCAACATCAGCATGCACTACCAGGACGACCGAAGATTAGCGACGACGTGCGATTTGTGCCGCGACATCGTCGGTCTCAACGAAGATCCAAGCTGCGTCTACGCCTGCCCGCATAACGCCGCATTCCGCATGAGCGGACCCGAGCTGTTCGCGATCGTCCAAGAGCGGAAGACGGTGAAGTCGCCGAATGTAAGACACTGATTGGCCCTGAAGGGCGCCCCGAGGCGTTTGCACCGGGCCGCAGCCGGATTAGAATATCTATCAGCGGATGGCCACGGCGGCGGGGCATATCGCGCCGCCTATACCTGGGTCGTGGCCGCCGGGGACCGGCTCATTTTCCCGGCGAATTCGCGAGATTTGCAGTCGTTCTGTCAGGAGGTTGTCCAACGTGTTTCCCGGGAAAATGTGCCTGTCCCCCCTCTCCTGGCCCGTGAACGGTTACTCGTGGTGTTCGGAGGATTGCTGTGGAGAAAGCACCGACGAACGTAACCTGGTGATGGTTGCCGCAGCCGCCGGCGGCCATCCCACCGGCGGAATGCAGCAGCGCAGCAGCAATGAGTACGGACGACGCAACATGGCTTGGCAACGACGAGGAATCCACTGGCCAATGCATAGAATACGCCTGCTGATTGCGATGGCGGCATTAACTGGCGTACTGTCCAACTGCGCCGCGGCCATCGAGCTAAATGCCACGTTCGATCCCGGTGCATTGCCAAGCAATTTCGGTTGGAATCCGGGGGGCAGTGTAAGCCCGGTGGGCAACGTCGCGGGCGGAGTGTGGACGCAGAATCGATCGGCTGGCCAAACCAGCGTTTGGAGCGGCGGCGCCGCGGCGGCAAGTACGGTCATCGGCCCAATCATCCACGGTTGGTCGGACATTCAGGTCACCAATTTCGGCGGCGGCGGCAATGATGACCGCACTGCTTTCGGCCTGGCTCGTGGAATCGATCAGCTCGCGCCGGGCAGTGTGTACGGCTTTTTGTTGTACTTTAACAACCTTGAGTATCGCGCAATTGGCAGTGGTGTGAACCTCGGCACTCCGGTCAGCAACATCGACGGGGCGAAGCACCGCTACGGCTGGGAGTTTAATCAAGCGACGCGCAACCTGAAATTGTTCTTCGACGATGCGCAAGTGGCCGATTCCATTTTGACTGGCAACCTGTTCGGCGAAAGCTTGACCTATTTCGGCGACGGCACCGGCGGTAGTGCGCATCACGAAAGGTGGCATGAGGTGGTCGTGGCCGAGGGGAGCTATCCGACTCCGCCCCCCGATCCCCCGGGACCAGACTCCGATTCGATTACCCGCAACCGCACATGGCAGGCGTTCCGGCCGTTCACTCAGACCGCCTGGACGACGCACGACACCACCTCCGCGTCCAACGAGGTGGATGTGCCCTACTTTCTTGGTTCCGGCCTGAACACCGTCTGGGACGGGGTCCGTTCGGGCAGCTCGTCGTGGCAGCATCCCAATAGTCACGGACTGCCGACGCTGCTGATGGCCTATCAGGCGGAACAGCCCGACTTGTCCGGTTTTATTTCCGATTTCAACGTCGCCAGGAACGTTTTTCACTCGAATCTGATCGGCGTAAATCTGGGCGATGAGGTGCAACTGGTGTTCGGCCAGGGCGGCTTAGAGCATGGGCGGGAGATTCGAGATTGGATTGTGACCAACCCCGATCCAACGATTTCATCTTTAGTCCTGCTGTCCAGCAATCCGGGTGGCGATTCAATTGTCGATAACGCAACACTTCAGGGTCAGTGGAACAATACCTTGCAGACCAGTCGGCCAGACGTGTGGCTTTCGCAAATGTATCCGTTTACCGGAGCGGGCCTTCTCGCGTCCTATTATCGCAGCTTGCAGTGGTATCGCGACTGGTCGCGCAACAACGGCGTGGCAATGTGGGTCTATCCGCAAGCCTGGGGTTCCAGCCAGTCGGCCGTACCGAGTGAATCGGAACTGCGCCTGCAGCGGTTCACTAGCCTGGCCTACGGGGTGCAGGGGTTTGCCGATTTTCTCTGGAACAGCGGTCCCGGCTCGCCGAGCATCCCCGGCGCTGGGTATTCCGACGGCAACGGCGCCCTTACGAACCCCACGCCGATGTATCAACAGCTTGCCCCGATCAACGACGAAATCGCCAATCTCGCGCAGTCATTGATACGCCTGTCGCACACCCGCGCGTATCATTCCGATGGCCAGGCTGGAGTCTTTCAGTTCTCCAGCAGCGACGCCGACCTACCGATCCAGCAGCGCCGCAGCGGCGACCTGAAAAACGTGACTTCCAACAACGGCAATCAGGTGATGACCGGCTTCTTTCACGATCCGGCCGGCGAGGAATATTACCTAGTGGTGAATAAACGCAGCGCGGAGAATCTCACCGGCACGCAGCAGAGTTCCTTCGTCACGCTGACGTTCGATCCGTCGGTGACGGCTATTCGCCGCCTGCGCCGCAGCGACGGTACGCTGGAGACGATTCCGATCGGCCCCGGCAAAACGTACACCTATCTGTTAACCGGCGGCACCGGGGACTTGTTCAAGTTTGACAACGGCGTGCCCTTTATGGGCATTGAGCGATTGCATTATGAAAACTTTGAAGGTCCCTATGGCAAGCCGACACCCGAGGCTCTAAGCGTCATCGACCCCACCTGGACAACAGGCGGAGTGAGCAGTCTGTTCGGCGCGACTGGCTCGCTGCTGGTGAGTAATGCGGTTGGCGTTGGCGGTAGTCGCGGCGCTCACGAAGGAACTGGCGGCGGTCTGCGCGGCAATGAACGGCGAATCCCCGATGGACCACTGTTCGACGAAGCGGCATTAGTGATTCTCGCAGGCGACTTGAGCTTCAATACTCCGCTCGAGGATCTTGGCAGCGGGCAGTTCGCCAACCTGCTGCTGGCCT
>SXHT01000259.1 GCA_005773095.1 Planctomycetaceae bacterium | reverse complement strand
CGTTGGCGGATCCTGCGAAAAAGTCTCGACGCCCGGGACAAGCAAGATTTGACGTTTGTGTACTCGGTCGAGGTGACGTTGAGCGAAGATGAAGGGCTGGCGATTGCCCGCAGCCAGCGGCGCCGCTCGACGATGCAAGCCGAGCTGTATCACGAGCCAGGGTTTGAGACGCCGTTGCCCGGGAACGAGGTGTTGGAAGATCGGCCGGTTGTCGTCGGCTCTGGGCCGGCCGGATTGTTTGCGGCGTATTTCCTGGCCGAGCATGGTTACCGGCCAGTCGTGCTCGAGCGCGGCAAGCCGGTCCAGCAGCGCGTACGAGATGTGCGGGCTTTTGACGCCGGAGGACCGCACAATCCGGAGAGCAATTATTTGTTTGGCGAAGGGGGCGCGGGCACGTTTAGCGATGGCAAACTCACCTGCCGCTGTAGCGGCCCCGACGTGCAGCACGTGCTCGAGGTGTTCGCCGCGCACAAGGGCAAGCCCTCGATCGTTTACGATCATCGCCCGCATCTGGGCAGCAATCGTTTGCCAGCGGTCGTGAAGGCGCTAAGACAATCGATCGAAGCGCGTGGCGGTGAAGTTCGCTTCGACTGCCGCTTGGAAGACCTTGACGTGGCCGACGGGCGAATGCGAGGGGTGAGCACGTCTTCCGGCTTTATGGCAGCCAGCGTTGTCATCCTTGGAATTGGCCACAGCGCGCGCGACACGTACGAGATGCTTCATCGCCGCGGCGTACCGATGGTGCAAAAGCCGTTTCAAATCGGCGTTCGCATTGAGCAACTTCAAGAACAGGTCAACCGCGCCCAGTACGGAACCAGCAAGCTCGAAGAAAAGCTCGGTGCGGCCGACTACAGCCTGGTGGCTCGTGGATCGACGAACCTGTTTACGTTTTGCATGTGCGCCGGTGGCTACGTCATGCCCAGCGTCAGCGAGCCCGGCATGTTCTGCACGAACGGCATGAGTTACTCCCATCGCGATTCCCCCTTCGCCAACAGTGGTCTGATGATCACGCTGGAGCCGGAACAGTTTGGCTCATCGCACGCACTGGCCGGCATGATGCTGCAACGCCACTATGAGGGGCGTGCCTTCAGGCTGGGGGGAGAGTATCGCTGCCCGATACAGTGGGCCAACGATTTTCTGATGGGCCGCCGGACCACGACGAAACCCCCCTCGAGCTATCCGCGCGACCTGGTGCCCGCCGATATCCGCGAGGTGATCCCGCCACAGGTGATTGCGGCGCTCGAGCAGGGACTTCCACAGCTTGATCGGCGCTGGCGCGGGCGGTTCTTACGCCAGGCGACCCTTGTGGGCCCCGAATCGCGCGGCAGCTCGCCGGTAAGATTCTTGCGCGATGATTCAACCTTAGAAAGCCCGGGCTTTGCAGGCTTGTATCCGGTGGGTGAAGGGGCCGGTTACGCAGGCGGCATCGTCAGCGCGGCGCTCGACGGATTACGCGCAGCGAAGTGCATTATCCGCAAGCATGCGCCAATCCAGCCATCACGCTCCGCGTGATGAGCGTCTTGGATGGCGGCAGAGGAGTTTCTCGACGCGCCGCCCCCGCAAGCCAAGCCAGCCAACCACCAGCACCCACACCCAATCCCAGCCGCCAAAAAAAATACCCTCTTTTTTTCTGCCGCTCCCGGGGGGGCCGCCTCCGGTACCTGGGCGCCCCCGGCATGTACCCGATCGCGCAGCTCGAACTCCGTCTGGCCAGGCATTTGGCGGGTTGACTTGGAGGCTATCCGCGGCGCGATCCGCTGCGCCTCCTGATCGAAAAACCCCCGTAAATGTCGGTAAATTCGCTGCGATTGGCGGCTTTTGCTGCTCATCCAACGTGACCGGCATCGGTCGCTTGCGCGCCATGGTCCACACTCCTTTGACCTTGAGGTTCGCAACCCCCAAACGTGGGGTATTTCCAGCCGAGCAGATTCCCATCCACCATCCAGGCGATGGCACTCAAAAAAAATTTCGCCAACGGGGGAAAAATTCGCTTGCAATCCTCGCAGCCGCTATTATCATTAAGATCGTGTTGGTTGTCCTCGACCCTGGAGTGTACCAGGGCGTGAAAGTTTACTAGGCAGCAACATTACCCTCTAAGTTCGAGCTATCTGCTGGGAGGCGCCAACGAGAAACAGCTGAGTACTATCGACGGCTGTTGATGATGTTGAGCCAGCTTGCGATGCTGGCGCCTGTATTTTACTTACGCGGGCGCGAGCATTTTGGCGGAGGGCTCATCGGAATTGCATCCGTCAGCAAGATGGATTGTTTGGAGGTTTCAATGTTTAGTATCGGTAACTAAATTCCAACAAGAGGTAACAGATTATGAGAAAGTTAGTTTTGGCATTAGCTGTTTTGGTAAGCTTGGCATCGATCGCCTCGGCGGCCATCACCGGCAGCTTTGTTCCGGTCGCCTCGGAAGGCGGGACTTCCCCGCCGGCTGGTCACGTCTCCCAAGATCTGAGCGTTAACGCGACGACGGATTGGACCGGCGCTCAGTTGCGGCTTATAGGTTTGGGTGCGACAGATATTTACCAGGACGCCTTTAGTGGGGCTGGGCTGTTGCCGCCTAACTCCGCCTTTTTTGGTGCCTTTCCTACGTTGCGTTGGGACACCTATGCCACTGCAAAAGCTCCGTTGTCAGCCCCTTCCACGGCAGGTGGTGCGGTCGACATCGGCGGTGCTGCTGCGGCCGTGTGGAACACGCAGTCGATTAACCAGCAGTGGTTCACAACGGACCTCACCGACACGGGTGTGTTTACCTTAGGTCGGTTTACCCTGAAGAACACCGCCAATGGAACGTTCGAGTTGCGGCTCGACTCGGCGGGCTCACAGCCGTTTCGTTTGTCGGGCAACATCGTAAACGGAGTTATTGGTGGGGAGGGGCCGGTAATCCCAGAACCTTCGAGTGCGATCCTTAGTGTTATGGGTCTGTTCTCGATGTTGGCAGTGGGAATTCGCCGACGCAAAAAGTAACAGCTTCTCAATGAAGCACGTAACTTCAAAAACCTCGGAGGCCAAGGAATCGGCCTCCGAGGTTTATTTCATGGGTCGGGCTCGAATGGACACTGGCGGTTAAGTTATGCCTCGAAGGGCGCGCTTGCGCACCATGAGCGATTCCCATCTGACTTGATGGCCTGTTCTTCAATCGCTATCGTTGATAATACAACCACAACCACACTTTGGCTATCGTCGGTGCTGCTATGCATTTCACTGCCGACCAGATTCAGTTCTATCGGGACCATGGATACGTGGCTGGGCCGCGCGTGCTGGACGATCACTTGCTGGCCAGGCTGCGACAGCGGTTCGACGACATTATCGAGGGCCGAACTGATTTTCCCGACTTGCTGCGCGGCCAGACGCCGAAGGTGGGCCAGCTCAAGGGCAACCTGAACGGTGTCAAATTGGTCAATGTTTTTCGGCACGATGCCGTCTTCGCTGAGGTGTTGCGACTGGAGTCGATCAGCGCGCTGGCTCACGACTTGCTACCGGGGCCGGTCCGTGTCTGGCAAGATCAGGCAATTATGAAAGTGCCGCACGACGAGACGACCGGACTGGCCTGGCATCAAGACTTCGCTTACAACGATCAGATCGGCCCACCGGAGTGGTGTACCTGCTGGATTGCTCTGGACGACGCCACGGTGGAGAACGGTTGCATGCATGTAATTCCTGGAAGTCATCGTTGGCCCGTGCGTTACAATCGCGACGAAGTCGACGCCAACGACATGGACTGGCTCTTGCGTCGTCCGGACATCCCCGTCGATGCCGACCTGACGCAGGTACCTTGCGAGGTCCGGGCCGGACACTGCCATTTCCACCATTGCCGCACGTTTCATGGTTCGTACGGCAATCGAACGGACAATCCACGGCGCAGTTACGTGCCGATATTGATACCGGGCAATACGGTCCGCGTTGGCAGCGATTGGAATCCCAATCGCCAGGCATCGTTGGGCAATATTCCCATTGGCGGGATCGTCCAAGGCGCTGATTTTCCGGAGCTCGTGTCTCCCGTGCTCGTCTGATTTCGCGGCGCTGAACAACCTGGCCAGCCTTTAACGTTGGGAACCTTTCGTGAAATCCGCGGTTGTCTTGCGTGAGAAACTTTCCGCCCGGCAGCCGGTGTTGGGGGTTCTGGTCACCCATCATCTGTGGTTGGAGCTGATCGAAATCGCCATCGGGTCGGGGCTGGATTACGCGATCCTCGACGCCGAGCACCTTGATCACGGCGGCTCGCTGATGGCCGATGTCTGCCGGCTCGGTCGAATGGCTGACTTTCCCATCCTGGTGCGCCCCGCCGACACCAATCCCACGGCCTTGCGGCTGGCGATGGATCTGGGACCCTGCGGGCTGTTGCTGCCGATGATCGACTCGGCCGAGCAGCTCGACGCTGCTCGTCAATCATTGCACTTGCCGCCACGGGGGCAGCGTCGTCCCGGTGGACCAGGCAACCGTTGGCTCGATCAATACACCTACGACGCCTTTCGCCGAACGGTCGAAGACACGCTGGTAGTGATACCACAGATCGAGAGCCCGCAGGGCTTGGAAAATGTGACCGCGATTGCCGCGCATCCGCTGACTACCGCCGTCGGCGTTGGCCCGTTCGACCTGTCGGCTCGGCTGGGCGTTTGCGGCCAGATGCGTCATCCCACGCTCTGGGCCTCGATCGAGCGCGTTCGCAAAGCCGCAGACGCAGTTGGCAAGCCAATGTGGATGATCGGCGATGGGCCAACGCTCATCGATCAGGGCTTTCGGTTTGTCTGCCTTGCCGAGCCGAGCGCGTTCTTGGAGGCCAGCTTGAAGCGGTTGGTTGCGTCGTTGCGATCCGTCGAAACACCTGCGTCAAACGTCGATTCCGGCCATGAAAATCGTTGACGTGAAACTGCACGCAGTCGTCGTGCCGATGAAGCCCGAGGTTGTTCACTCGGCGGGCGTGGAGGATCGGCTTTGCGCGCCGGATCCTGTCACCGGTCGGAGTCTGAATTTTTGGGAGTTTCCCAAGTGGATCGTGGAGCTGGTGGCCGACAATGGCTTGATCGGCCTGGGCGAGCCGCGCCGCGGCGACCTGCACGCGCCGCTCAAGCAATACGCCGAGCAACTGATTGGAAAGCGGGTGATCGACTTGCCGATCGGCAATCTGCCTCTGCCGCACGGCGACAGCTACGAATCGTACATCATTTACGAGGCGTTTGAGATGGCCTGGCTGGATCTGCTGGGCAAGCATCTGGGCGTGCCGCTGTGGCATCTGCTGGGGGGCAAGCTAGTCGACCGCGTGCCAATCGACTTCTGGATGGGCCGGATGACGCCCGACGACACGGCGCGCCGCGCTCACTGGGCGGTGGCGAATGGTTTTCACGGCGTGAAGATGAAGTGTACGCTCGACGATCCGATTGCGGATCGCGTGCGGGCGGTACGCGAAGTGGCGCCGTCCTTTCCGATCGTGCTGGACCCCAACGAACGGTTTTTGAATCCGGCCGGCGCAATGCATGTGGCCCGCTCGCTGGAGCCCTTCGACCGCGTCATCTTCGAAAGCCCCGTGCCGCAGCAGCGACTCGATTGGTACGTTTTGTTGCGCGCAAAAATCCCGCAGGCGATCGCCCTGCACCTGACTTCGCTGCAGGAATTGCTAAAAGCGATTAAACTCGACGCGGCCGACTATTACAATCTGTTAGGCCCGCTGGTGGAGTTCAGCCAATGGGCGCGACTTGCGCAGGCGGCCGGCTGCCCGACCTGGCGAGGCACTGGCTGTGATCTGGGCATTCGCGATGCCAGCAGCCTCCACGCCGCCGCGGCCGCCGGATGCCAACTGCCCAGCGATATCATCGGGAGCCTTCTGCGCGAAGACGATTTGATTGTCGAGCCCCTGGCATTTGCCGACGGATGCCTGCTCGTTTCCGACCAGCCCGGATTAGGCGTCGAACTCGATCGCCAGGCGCTCAAGCATTACCGCGTCACACCGTAGAGCGAACTCCCCAGCCGCCGTTGTCCAAAGATTGTCGATCCATCGTCCAACCGAAAGTCAACTTCCATGTACTGGGCCAGCTTGCGACGCGGACAACTCGCTGAGTTCGACCGCAAAACCCCGGTTGTTCTACCGGTGGCGGCGGTTGAACAGCACGGCGAGCACTTGCCGCTTGCGACCGACTGCCTGATCAACGAAGCCATCTGCCGCGGTTTGGACGAGGCCCTGGGTGACCGGCTGTTGATCCTGCCGGCCCAAACCGTCGGCTGCTCCGAACATCACATGGCGTTACCCGGTTCATTGACGTTGACGCACGAGACGTTTCGCCGCGCGGTCTGCGACGTGGCCGAATCGGTTGTCCGGCACGGGTTCCAGCG
Organism: Planctomycetaceae bacterium; assembly: GCA_005773095.1. Classification (GTDB taxonomy): domain Bacteria; phylum Planctomycetota; class Planctomycetia; order Pirellulales; family PALSA-1355; genus SXHT01. Next base: position 6,514 of record SXHT01000259.1, on the reverse strand, counting down.
GCTCTTGGTGCTCAACAGCCACGGCGGTAATCAGGCCATCGACGGCGTGATCGGTGAACAGCTCGGGCAGCGATTTCCGCGGGTTGAGTTCCTGGTGGCCAACTGGTGGACCGTGGCGGCTAAACGGCTCGCACCGCTGCAACAGGGGCCATTTGGGTCGGTTGGTCATGCCTGCGAGTTTGAAACCAGTTTGCTACTGGTGATCGCGCCCGAATTGGTCGATATGTCGCGGGCCGAAGACGGTGGCATTCAACATCGCAGCCTGCCGATGCACTTCGACATGCTGCACGGCCCGGCGGCAAGTTGCTATCGCCCGTTCGATCAACTTTCGCACAACGGGGTTTACGGTCGGCCTACGCTGGCCTCGGCGGAGAAGGGGCGTGAAGTCTTGCGAGCCTGCGTGGCGTCGTTAACTGATCTCATCAACGATTTTTGGCCCATCCCATGACCAGCGACATCGAAACGACGGTTTGGCGGGCGCTCGACGGCTTCGTCATCGAAATTCCCAGTTGGGGTTTTGCGGACACGGGCACCCGGTTTGGCAAGTTTCATCAGCCCGCCGCGGCCGTGACGCTGGAGGAAAAGTTTCACGATGCCGGAGTGGTTCACCGGTTGACGGCGGCCAGTCCCACGATGGCGATCCACGTGCAGTGGGACTTGTCGCCGCAGCAGCGTCCGCAAGACATTGCCGCGCTGGCCAAATCACACGGCGTGGGCGTGGGTTCGATCAATCCTAATGTCTTTCAAGACCCGTGCTATAAGTTCGGTTCGTTTTGCTCCCCCGACGCCGACGCGCGGCGCAGCGCCAGAGAGCACCTCGCCGAGTGCATCACGCTGGGCGCGCAGTGCGGCTCGCAGTGTCTTTCAATCTGGTTGGGCGACGGCACCAACTATCCCGGCCAAGACCATCTCCGCCGACGCAAACGCGATCTGCAAGCCGCCCTCCGCGACATTCATCAGCAGTTGGATCGGGAATGGCCCGCGGCGGCGCTGTTGGTCGAGTACAAGCCGTTCGAGCCGGCCTTCTACCACACCGACATCGCCGACTGGGGCATGAGCTACGTGTTCTGCAAGGCCGCCGGGGAGAAGGCCAGGGTGCTCATCGACACCGGCCATCATCTGCCGGGCTGCAACATCGAGCATATTGTGGCGTTCTTGCTTGACGAGGGCATGCTGGGCGGTTTCCACTTCAACGACCGCAAGTATGCCGACGACGACCTGACCATCGGCAGTATTGATCCCTACGCGGTATTTCGCATCTTCGACCAGATCGCCCAGTTTGAGTTTGAGACGGGCGCGCGAGCGCCAATCGCCTACACCATCGACCAATCGCACAACCTCAAACCAAAGCTCGAAGCGACGGTGCAAACCGTGTGCGAAGCGCAGAAACTGTTCGCCAAGGCCCATTGTGTGGATCGTAAAGCCCTGGCCGCCGCACAAGCAAACACCGACGTGGTCGGGGCCGAAACCGTTCTGCGCGCCGCTTACGAAACCGACGTCACGCCGCTGCTGCACCAATGGCGGCGCAACCGCGGCGTGCCGCTTGATCCCCTGGCCGAGCTGCGCTCCAGCGGCCTTATCGAACGTCTCGGCCGCCCGCGCGAAGCTGCCCGCGAGCGCCGGCATGGCAGCCCCTAGATAATTGTGCGCGGCGGGCGTCGTTCTAACTGGTTTTCCATAAAACATGACTGGCCTTCCATAAAACATGACTGGCCTTCCATGAAACATGACTGGTCGAACAAAGAGTTCAAGAAGTTAGTCACTCTCGGCGAGAGCACGACAGCCGGCGGCTGGGCCAGCACGCGCGAACGCTGTTGGGCTAGTCAGCTGGCCCGTGAGATCGACGAGTGCCAGCGAATGCCCGTGCAGCTGATCAACGTGGGCATCGGCGCCAACGTGATTTCGACCCGTTCGCCGGCCTATCCGCACAGCGGCAAGCCAGCGGCCGATGAACGGTTGGACAAGCATGTCATTGCCCACGAGCCGGACTTGCTGATCATCGCCTACGGCCTGAATGACTCCCGCGGCGGCACACCGGTCGACCAGTTTACGGAGTGCATGCGCGACATCATTGGCCGCGTGAGGGCCAAGATTCAGCCGCTCGTGGTCTTGCTGGGTCCGTACTTCATGACGAAATTCGATCTCGGCGGGGCCACCTGGGCTCAAGGCAGCTTGGACCGGCTCAAAGACTTCAACACCGCCACCCGTGGCGTGGCCGACGAGTCACACTGCTTATTCGTCGATCTGCTGTCGGCCTACGGCGAGGCGCCCTGGCTTGTCCATCCCGACGGCGTGCATGCCCACGACGTTTCCCACCGGATGGTTGCCCATCGAATTTTCGATGTGCTGGCGGCGAATTGTTCGGGATTGTCGCAGGAAACGTTGGCGTTAACCGCGTCGATCCCTCCGTGGCGAGACGAATCGACACTCAAAAGCGACTATGATTATTAGCGCTGCGGAGATCGGGCGCAAGGCAGCTGGAATTTTGTTCGAGGAGTCCGCACAATCAGTTGGTCCCCCGCAGGGGTGTCAGGGCTGCTCAGAGAGAAACCGGAAACACGATGATGAAACCTTACCTTGACTCCACGCCAGTACAATCCGATGCCAATGAATTGCGTTGCCGCTTGGAGCGCGACGGTTATCTGGCTCTGCGGCAGATCATTCCAGCAGCAGTGTTGGAGGATCTGCGTCTGAAGCTGCTGGCGATCGCCCGCGATGGCGGCTGGGTCCGCAAGGATGCGCCGCTGGCGGACGGCATCGCCGATCTCGACGGCTTTTGCCTCGAACCGGAGCCGCGGTACATGGACGTCTATCACCGCATGTATCGGCTGCCGGAGTTTCACGCGGTGCAGCATCATCCAAATCTGCTCGGCGTGTTTGAGCGAATGTTCCACGAGCCGATTTTGCCACACCCGCGCATCATTGGCCGCAGCATTTTCCCGCGGCGCGTGGAGTACACCACGCCACCCCATCAGGACTTCGTGCCGATCCAGGGCACGACGGAAACGTTTACCGCTTGGGTTCCGCTGAGCGACATCACACCGGATCTGGGCGGCCTGCAGTTGTGCGTTGGTTCGCATCGCGGGGGTGTTTACGATTTCCGGCCCGCCTTGGGCGCCAGCGGAATGGAGATCGTCAACATGCCCACCGACGATTGGGTCGGCGGAAGCATGCAACAGGGGGATGTGCTCATCTTCCACAGTTTAACCGTGCACAAGGGACTGCCCAACACGAGTGATCGAATTCGCATGTCACTCGACACACGGTTTCAGAGGGCAAGGGAACCGATCGCGCCCGACAGCCTGGAGCCGCACGGCAAGGAACTGCTCACCTGGCCGGAGATCTATGCGGATTGGCCGTCAACCGACTTGCAATACTATTGGCGGAAGTGGGATCTCCAGGTCAAGCCGTACGACAACCAGTATATTGATCGTCGCGATGCGTTGGCCTTTGAAATGGCCGAGGCAAAAGACCCGCAAGCTCGCTCCACGTTGCAGCGGATCATCGCCCGCGACCCCGACCCAGCGAAACGCTCCCGCGCAAGCTCGCTTCTGGCGCAGCTTGATGCTCAGTAGGCTCTCGGGATCGACGTACCCTTTCGGGTTCGATCGTCCTGCTTATCCCGGAGGGATTTCAAGGACGGGTCGCCGGGACAGCGATTGCTGTCCCGGTGCCGACGAAGAGATCTGCAAGGACCGCTTGTATCGCACCACCGACGCGTTGTTGGCCGCTAAAGAACCGATCGAGAACGAACGGGAATAGCGCTTGGGCACGTTGTTCCAACGGGACTACGACCTGCTGCTGTACGACCTGACCAGCAGCTACTTCGAGGGTCTGGCGGAAGGCAACACGCTGGCCAAACAACGCAACCCGCTGGCCAAACGCGGTTATTCGCGCGATCATCGCAGCGATTGCAAGCAGATCATTTTGACGTTGGTGGTCACGCGCGAGGGCTTTCCCTTGGCGCACTTCACGCTGGCGGGCAACACACAAGACGTACAGATCGTGGAACAAGTGGGGCGATCGGAGGACCTGCTTGATCGGCTTGGAGCGAACGCTTTCCCGGGCGATCGAACCCGAAGGGACGAGCACGGCGATTGAACCCGACGGGTTCCCAGCGATTAGTCGGTGGTTGAACGGAGCGATACCACCGGTTGATGTACGTCATTCCAATTCACATCTTGCAGGGATGGCTGCCATTAGCTACGGGTCGCGCTTCGTGCACCCGGGGTTCGGTTCGCGCAATCGTCGTGAGCGCATCAACCACCGCTTGTATATTCTCGTCGAACTCGTGATTCCGAAATCGGAGAATACGGAAGCCGCGCGTTGCCAGCCGGACCGTTCGACGAGCGTCGTGCTCTTTTGCGGCGGCCTAGGCATGCTGCGGTCCGTCAGCTCAATCATCAGCCCCTGCAAGAAGCAGGCGAGATCAAGGACGTAAACGCATATGGCGGCCTGGCGGCGGAACTCGCCGCCGAGTTGCCCGGCGCGAAAGAACTACGACAACTGTTTCTCGGCTTCGGTGGGTTGATTGTAAAGGTCCCACGCGAAGTTGCGCTGGTCGGGATCTTGGTCGATGAGGGTCACAAATACCCCCTCCCCAGCCCTCCCCTCAAGGGGGAGGGGGCCGGAAATGCTTTGCTGAGTCGCCCTCCCCACAAGGAGGGAGGGAGCCGGAAATGCTTTGCTGAGTCGCCCTCCCCTCAAGGGGGAGGGGGCAGGAAATGCTTTGCTGAGTCGCCCTCCCCGCAAGGGGGAGTGGGCCGGAAATTTTTTGTGTCACCGTTCATGGGCCAAGTGAGGGGGGCAGGCACATTTTCCCGGGAACCACGTTCGGCAACCTCCCAACAGGAAGACACACCTCTCTCGAATTCGCCGGGAAAATGAGCCAGTCCCCGGCCCCGTGAACGGTTACTGTTTTGTGTGAGGTGCCCTCCGCTCAATCGGCAGGGGGCCGGAAGTTTTTTGTGTAACCGTTCACGGGCTCAAGCGAGGGGATCTCGATTGCCCGAAGCGCTCCTTCAGCACCGCTGTGCCAGGAGGCGATTGCCGCCGGCGAAAATTTTTTTCTAGCGGCTTACCGAATGCTTGATTTCTATTGGGTTAACTGGTATCGTATCTAGTTAACCACGTAGATATTCTGGTCAATCAGTTGCAGGAGGCGGTTTTAATGGCCCAAGCCACCGCGGGACGAACGAAGTCGGACGTGGTCTACCGCCGTATTCGGGATCTGATCGAAAACGGCAAAGTCCACAACGGCCAGCGTCTCTCCGAGGCCCACTTTGCCCGGATGTTGGGCGTCAGCCGCGGGCCCGTGCGGGAATCGCTGATGCGGCTGGAGTCTGAGGGCTTGGTCCAACACCGCGGTTCGCGGCGGAGTCGTGTGGTGTCATACACCGAAGACGAAAATCACGATGAACTGGTGCGGCGGTACGAAGTCCGCCAATTTGTCGAAGCGGGCGCCGCGGCGCTGGCGGCGATCCACATGAGCGGTCTGCAAATCCAGCGGTTAAGGGATTTCGCCGAACAGGCCGCGGCCTGTCGCGAAGCTGGGGATCAAAAGGGACGCTACGAGGCAAATGCCGCGTTTCACGACTATCTGCTCGACAATTGCGGCAATCCCATGCTGCGTGAGATTTACACCCGACACCGCCTGGCGCCGGCCCGCCCGCGCACCAGGGCGTTTGAAAAACGGTTCGAAGCGGCCGTGTCCAGCCAGGTGAGCCCGTCGCTCTTGCCGGTGGTGGAAGCGATCGCCGCCCACGATGTGGAAACGGCAAGTCAATTAATTTTCAACCAGGTTCGCCGCGCCACCGAAGCGCTGCGAAAAATGGCGTGGTAGTCGTGGTTGATTTCTCAGGAACGAAAACCGAACTGAACCCAAAGCAAACCCAAAGTAAATCAAAAAACTGAGTGCGAGAAAACATGATTTAACTCTGTTCCATTCCACAATTTCGCAGGAGACCCATCGTGAAAGGTTTATATTTCTATCTGCCCGCGGCTCTGATGCTGAATCTCTCAGCTACGGCTTTTACCGCTTTCGCTGCACTTAGCGTTGACATTACGTTCGACGCTCCCGGAGATCCTGCGGCCTCTGGCTTTGCCGGCGACGGCACAACGCCCCCCACAAACGATATCGCCGGTGGGGTTTGGACCAACAATCGGCCGGCAGCGACATTTGGGAATTTCGATGGCAGTCTCACCGGCGGCGGGGCAATTAGCACCATCGTCGGTCCCGTGTTCCACGGCTGGGCTGAAATCACGGCTACCACGTTCAGTGCATTTGTCGGCTACCCCGATAACCGGATTCTGGCCCATGGCGACGCTACCACGGGCGGCGTAGTGGCGTTCCTAGATGGCGCTATGGTCTTTAATGCGGCTGGCGCCGATACGAACCAGATCATTCCTGTCCCAAACCAAGATGGCCAAAAGCACAGCTACGGTTGGGAACACAATCGCACGACTAGTACAATCAAGTTGTTCTTCGACGGCCTTCCGGTTGGCAATCCGCTCG
>SXHT01000258.1 GCA_005773095.1 Planctomycetaceae bacterium | reverse complement strand
GCCGCCCCCTTTCTCAAACTCGCTGCGGACAATATGCCCGGGGCCCTTGGGAGCAACCAAGACTGCGTCCACGCCGGCCGGTGGCTCGACCTGGCCAAAGTGAATATTGAAGCCGTGCGAGCACATCAAGATCTTGCCCGGTTTTAGCTTGGGCTTCACGTCACTTCTGTAAATGTCGGCCTGCAATTCATCGGGCAAGAGCATGTTGATCAGATCGCCCTGTTGTGTGGCCTCAGCGGCGCTCATCGGCTCGAATCCATGGCTCTTGGCCAGATCGTAATTCGCGCCACCCGGTCGTTGCCCGACGATCACATGACATCCGCTGTCGCGCAAATTCTGAGCGTGGGCGTGCCCCTGCGAGCCGTAGCCAATGATGGCGATGATCTTGTTCTTGAGCAGCGAAAGATCCGCGTCTTTGTCGTAGTAAATTTTCAGCATGAGTTTCTCTTGGGGGTGTTTCCAGTATCAAAGGGGGGCTCTTCGATCGGGTGTCCGCCGCGGACCATGGCAATACGGCCGGTGCGGGCCAATTCCACGATTCCGAACGGCCGCATCAAGTCGATAAACGCCTCGATCTTTTTTTCCTGACCCGAAATTTCGACGATCACTTCGCCGTCGGCCACATCCACAATTCGTCCGCGGAAAATTTCGGCCAACTCGCGGATTTCGCTCCGCTTGCCGGCGGCGCGAATTTTAATCAGCATCAGATCGCGCTCGACATATTCCTGCGAACTGATGTCGACCACTTTTACGACGGTCACGATCTTCGTGAGCTGCTTGCGCACCTGGTCCAACACGGTGTCGTCGCCCATAACGACAAACGTCATCCGCGAAAGGCTCGGCGTTTCGGTCTCGCCAACCGTCAAGCTGTCAATATTGTAGCCGCGCGACGCCAGCATGCCCGAGATATGCGCAAGCACCCCCGGTACGTTCTGCACGATCGCCGACAACACATGCCGCATGGCCAACTCCCGTCGCAGGTTACGGCAAACGCAAACTCATGATGATAGCCTCGAAAAAACGGGGTGACAAGGGAGCTGGAGGGTTGTGTGGTAACCGTTCAAGGGCCGGGGACTGGCGCACTTTCCCGGCGAATTCACGAGAGGTGCATCGTTCGGTCAGGAGGTTGTTCTACGTGTTTCCCGGGAAAATGTGCCTGTCCTACCCCCCTCTTGGCCCGTGAACGGTTACGGTTGAGTGTTGGCCGAAGCGATGTAAGCTGAAATACCCGCAATGTCAACGGTTTAGAATGCTTGAATCTTCGTGCCACGAAACGGCCCCCGAATCCATCCGCATTCGTGGCTGCCGGGTTCACAATCTTAAGAACCTCGATCTCGATATCCCGCGCGACCGGCTCGTGGTGATCACCGGACCCAGCGGGTCGGGAAAAAGTTCGCTCGCCTTCGATACGATCTACGCGGAAGGCCAGCGGCAATATCTGGAAACTCTTTCGGTTTACTCCCGGCAGTTCGTGCAGCAGATGGAACGGCCGGACGTCGACCTGGTCGAGGGGTTGGAGCCGACCGTGGCCATCAACCAACTCGCCCATGCGCCCAATCCACGCAGCACGGTCGCCACCGTCACCGAAATCTACGATTACTTGCGGCTCTTGATGGCTCGGCTTGGCGAGCCCGCCTGCTACAAGTGCGGCACGCCGATCTGCCATCAGTCGACTGAGGAAATCATCGAACGACTTTGCGAGTTGCCCGAAGGCACGAAAGCCATTCTCCTCGCTCCTCTGGTCCGCAGTCGCAAGGGCACTCACGCCGATGTCTTCGCCGCGATCCGCAAGGCGGGCCTGGTCCGGGCACGCGTCGACGGCGAAGTGCACGACATGGACCACCTTCCCGAACTTGCGCCGCGGAAGAATCACACGATCGAAGCGGTGGTCGATCGGATCGTGATCCGCGATGGATTGCGGGCACGGATTGCCGATAGTTTGAACCTCGCCCTCAAGCAGGGGGATGGCGCGGTCGTGACAATGTGGCTTAAGCCGGGGGCGGATCCGACTTTTCCCGCCAGTTGGCATGAGCAACTTTTTAGCACGCTTTACGCCTGTCCCACCTGCAAGACCAGCTTTCCGGAGCTCGAACCGCGTTCGTTCAGCTTCAACAGCCCCTACGGCGCATGCCCGCAGTGCGAAGGTCTCGGCATGACGCGCCAACCCGATTCGCAGGATCCGCAATATGCCGGCCCGACCGATCTTGTCACCTGCCACGCCTGCGGCGGCTCGCGATTGCGGCCCGAAGCGCGGGCGGTCCGCATCGCCGGCAAAGCAGTCCACGAGATCACGGCCCTGCCTGTTCGTCAGGCAAAAGCGTTCTTCGATACACTTCTTCCACTCCCCCGCCGCGCGGGAGAGGGCCGGGGTGAAGGGGATTTGCCTTCGCACTTTCACGAAGACGATCTGCCAATCGCCGAACCGCTTGTGCGCGAGATCATCCACCGGCTCGACTTTCTCGATCGCGTGGGTGTCGACTACCTCACTCTCGACCGCCGGGCCGACACGCTCAGCGGCGGCGAGATGCAGCGCGTGCGGCTGGCGACCGGGATTGGATCGGGCCTGGTCGGCACCTGCTATGTGCTCGATGAGCCGTC
>SXHT01000257.1 GCA_005773095.1 Planctomycetaceae bacterium | reverse complement strand
GGAGAGGCTATATGGAGTTGAAGCTGAAAGTGCTGGATGGCCAACATGCCGGCCAGGATGTGTCGGTCGTTGGCAACCGATTCTTCATCGGCCGGGCCGAAGATTGCCATTTGAGGCCCGGCAGTGATTTGGTCAGCCGGCATCACTGCGTGTTGCTCGTCGAAGAAGGGTACGTGGGTGTGCGCGATCTTGGCAGCAGGAACGGCACGTACGTCAATGCGGAGCTATTGACGAGCGAGCGCGAATTGCACTCAGGCGATCGCCTGAAGGTGGGTCCGCTGGAGTTTGCAGTCGTGCTCACCACCGGTATTGGCGGCAAGAAGCGCCCAGCCGTTTCTGGCGGCATTAAGGAAGCGGCCGAGCGCGCGGCGACGACAACCACGACTGCGAGCGATATCGATGTGACGGCTTGGCTTGTGCCTGAAGAGGGACAGGCCGGGCAACCATCGCCGCATCTTTCGCCTCCAAGGATTGCCGGCGCCGACACCGAGGAAATCGTATCGGGCTCAACCGAAGAAGTGGTATTGGCAGATCTTGCGGAAGCATTGGCGAACACGCCGACCAAGGCAGAAGAGCCCAAGACCGATCCCAAGGGCAAAAAGCCCCACGGAAAACTACCGTTCCAGCCGCAGCGAATCATTGCCAAAGATAGTCGTGACGCCGCCTCGCAGGTGTTGGAAAAGATGAAAAAGCGGCGTTAGGGCCTGGTAAGCCGTCGCGGCTTTCGACCCACCCCGTGGGCGATGAAAGTATTGTTACTGGCTATTGCACCAATTTCCGTCCAAAATCCGGGGGGTCAAGTCAAGCCGGTTGATCGGCAGAACGGTTCGAGCCCAGATAGGCCCGTGGCCGTTGCTTAGTTGTCGTCACCCCATAAGAAGAAAGAAGGACCACGTCTATGCCAGCCGATGAAGAAACTATGAAACGACGGTATCGCGAGCTGCTCGACCTGATGCCGTTGACGGTCGCCATCGCGGGTCTGCCGGCGAGCGAGGGAAACTTCAACTTCAACACCGAACAAATGGAAATCCGTGCAAATACGTTAGCCACGGCCTTTAAGCATGCCCGGCAGTTGGCTCGTGAGGTTGTAACTCACAGCTAAACGCAGAATTGCGGGCCGAACGGTCAGGGGGCGGACGGTCTTCACGGCCGAGCATTTTTCCGTGTTGGGTGCCGGGATCCGAGCGAAGCGATGGCCCTGTGAGCACGATTCCAGGGCCTTCCCCGACCCGCTTTGCGTGTGCCGTCAGACCCTGCCACCCCCCGTCGCAGTTGGAACAACGGACTGACCGTGCGGTCTTGGGCCGACTTGCTTGGAATCGGGGTTGGCGCTATAGTTCGGCTAGGGAGAGTCGCCTCAAGTTTGCTGCTCTCATATATTCCGGAACAACAACCTTGCAAGATTGCTGATGAAACCCGCCAACCGAGTTTTGGATAAGAAAACGCAAAAACTGGCCGCCTTCATTGGCGTCGGGCTCGACCATGAGGATGGACACACTCGCCTGACTCGTGGCAAGAACTTCGTCTTGTGGGGTGGTTCCCAGGAAACGCATGCTCGGATGCAAGAAACTGCGGTGAAGGTAAACGAACAGCTCGATCGCCAGGGAAAGCGGCTGACGGACGTGACACCAAGAGAATTCTGCGATATTCTGGATCAGGCAACGCGCTGATCTCGATCCCGTTTTTGCATTGACGACATGACTGACGAACGGCAGCTTGTCGAGCGATGCCTGGCAGGAGAGCAGGCGGCAGTCGCCGAATTGGTTGAGCGGTTTCGCTCCCCCGTCTTCGGACTTGCCGTTCGCATGCTCGGACATCGGCATGATGCCGAGGATGTTAGCCAGGAATCGTTTGTGAGGGCAATCCGCGGCTTGCGGAATTGGGACCGCACGCGCGACTTCCTGCCCTGGCTTTTGGCGATCGTAGGCAACCGCTGCCGGACGCTCCTGGCGGTACGGCGTCGTCGGCCTCATGGGCAGGCGTTGGTCGACCAATTGCCGGACGTTCGGCCCGAGCCGAGTTCGCAGCTTTTGGCTGAGGAGGTTCAGTTGGGGCTCAGCGCGATGCGGTCCGAGTATCGTCAGGTTTTCTTGTTATTTCACGATCAGGAATTAAGCTATCAAGAGATCGCCGACTCGTTGGCGAAGCCGGTGGGTACGATTAAGACCTGGGTGCATCGTGCCCGGCGTGAGTTGATTGAGCATCTTCGATCTCGTGGCGTGGTGGAGGAATCGACCGATGCGTTGCGGTGAGTTCGAACGGCGGCTGCACGGCTTGCTCGATGAGCATCCGGAGGGGTCTCGGTGCCTTTCCAGGTTGCCTTCGGCGCTGGAAGCCCACGCCTCGGAGTGCGACGCATGTAGCGGTCAATTGCGAGGATACCGCCAGTTGTTCGCCGGACTCTCCGCGATTCCTCCGTCGAATCCGTCAACGCAGTTTGTCGATCGGATCGTGGCCGAATCGTTGTCGCTTCGCTCGCGAGTCAATCTTTACCGATGGTTCGCGCACCTGGCCACGGCGGCTTCGGTGCTGATCGTCCTGTCGCTGGCAGCGGTTGCTCGAAATCGCAGCTCCCAACCGGTGGCGCAGACGTTGCCAGCGATTCCCGTTCGGCACGGCGCGGTGCGGTCAGTCCCCCGGCATGCGGAGTCATTTTTCTCGGCGTCGTCTGAATCGTTCCTGCCAATTCGATCCCGGCTTGAACTCGACCATGCGTCGGTGGGCGTGGTGCTCAATCTCGCTGGTTTGAGCCCGGTCACATTCTCCGCGGAAGTTCTCGAAGCTCACCTGGCGCAACAGCCGGCCTGGATGGTCGAATTGGCCGATGGTCTCCGACCCGTCACGGAATCGATGACGGGCACGCTGAATGCGCTTTTGCGGGTCTTGCCAGGCAACACCGAGGCGGCCGAGCAGGACCACGGGGCTCGCCACGAGCGTCACAGCCGCTACGACCGGCTGGCATAGCACATCGTTGGGTGGATTTTCATCCGTTCGCTCCGATGGGTGCACCGTCCGCCCGGACGGTTTGACGATCCGATCCAGGCATCGCCCGTGCGACCGGATTTTTTGCGCCATCCGAGCATTTTATTTCACCCGATTCTTGCGGAAGAACCTCACATTTTCACAGCGTGTTGTATTTTTCTAACGGGTCAGGCCGATGCACACCTTCGGTAGCGCAACCCATCAGCCGTTCACCAGCCGCATGCGAGGGGCCACACAAGTGACAAAGACCAAGAAAGAGGACGCCGTCGTGGCGATGAATCTCCGAAGGCAGAGTGAACGCCGGAACAACGAACGGCGTAAGGCGAACGTTTCCGCCAGCCTCGAACGTCGCCAGGGAGAGCGTCGCGAAAAGGTGAACCGCCGCCGGCAGATCGATCCGACGACCTGTGAGCGCGATTACAGCGACGCGGAGCTGGAGTTCATGCAAGCGCTCGACGATTACAAGCGAAAGAACGGGCGGATGTTTCCCACGTGCAGCGAGATTCTCGAGGTGATTATCTCTCTGGGTTACGAGAAACGCCCATCGCCGATTCGGGAAGCCATGGCGTTGACCGCCGCGACTTGATTGCGGTCCAGCGCGCACGCGAAGTCGTAGCGGTGAGCCGGCGGCTCGTGTGTGCGCTGCTAGCATGTCCGCGGCCGCATCGCTTTTGCACTTGCTGCTTGGCGCACTCTGCGGTATCGTCGTGCCGCTTTTCTCTCCGCGCTCGCTGGTAAATGCCATGGTTCGTCCCCTCATGCTCCAGGTCGTGCTTTGTGCCACCGTCTGCGGCGGGTGCCAGTTTGCCGCTCCGGCTCAGAATGCCGAAGGCGTCAAAATGTTTCAGCAGGCGTACTACCAAGGCGCTTTGCAGCGCTTTGGGCAGGCGATCGCTTCCGATCCTCACAACGCCGACGGTTACTACAACATGGCCGCCACCTATCATCAAATGGCGCGGCAGCACAGCCAACCGGTCGATTGGCAGCAGGCGGAAGCGTACTACGGACAGTGTCTGCAGCGCAATCTGAATCACGACGATTGCCATCGCGGCCTGGCGGTGCTGTTGACCGAGCGCGGACGCCAACAAGACGCGTTTCGTTTGCTGGAGGCCTGGGCGACGCGTAGCCCCGCAAGTGCGGCGCCGCGCATTGAACTTGCGCGGCTGCACGATGAAGCGGGTAATGCGCAAGTCGCCAAAGAGCGATTAGTCGAAGCGGTTCAGCTTGAACCCAACAATGCCCGCGCCTTGGCCGCGCTTGGCAAGGTGCGCGAACAATTGGGCGATGCCTCGCAGGCGCTGGCCAATTACGAACGTTCGCTGGCGGTCAATCAGTTCCAGCCGCAACTCGCGGCCCGCGTCGTGTCTCTTCGCTCCGCAATGACCGCACCCGCGACGACTCCCGCCGGTGGCACGCGCATGGTCACCACGCCCAACGGCAAGATACGCTGATCGGGGCGGGAGTCGGTTTTGTTGGAGTTCCGCCTTGCGATGCCGGTCAGCCGCCCTCGAGTGGCCGGACTGGCGCGCGAAACCGGGGGCGGCCCTTGGGCTCCGCATCGCTCCACCGCTTCGGGCGTTTTTTGCGGCAACCCCCTTCGCCAGGACGGCTTGTGTCGCCATAATCTTGTCATGCCCAAAGTCATTGTTCTCGACACAATTGCCCAAGAAGGGCTTGATCTGCTGGATGTCGCTCCCGGCATCGAGTACGAAGTACGCACGGGCCTCCAAGGCGAAGCTCTGCGACGGGCGCTTGCCGAAGTCGATGGAGCGATTTGCCGCAGCGGCGTGAACATTACGGCCGGCGCGCTCGAAGGCAACCATCGCCTGAAAGCGATTGTTCGCGCTGGAGTTGGCACCGACAACATTGACAGTCGGGCCGCCACGCGCCAGGGCATCGTGGTCATGAATACGCCGGCCGGCAATACACTCAGCACGGCGGAGCACACCATTGCCATGATGCTCGCACTGTCGCGCAATATTGCGCCGGCCTACCAAAGCCTGATTGACCACAGGTGGGACCGCAGCAAGTACATGGGCACCCAGGTGGCCGACAAGACACTTGGTGTGGTGGGCCTTGGTCGAATTGGCTTAGCCGTGGTTGCCCGCGCGAAGGCGCTCCAGATGAAGGTGATTGGTTACGATCCCTTTCTTTCCCCCGATCGTGTCAGCGAACTCGGCATTGAGCCTGCGGCGACCGTTGCCGATATGTTGCCGCTCGTCGATTACCTGACAGTTCACACGCCGCTGACCGACGAAACACGCAATCTGATCAGCGCACCCCAGATTCAGAAAATGAGGAAAGGGGCGCGACTCATTAACTGCGCTCGCGGCGGGATCTACGACGAGGCGGCCCTGGCCGAAGGCTTGAAGCGTGGGCATCTGGCGGGAGTCGCGCTCGACGTGTTCACCACCGAGCCATGCACCGACAGCCCGCTGTTCGGCATGCCAGGAGTCCTCTGTACTCCGCACTTGGGCGCCAGCACGGAAGAAGCTCAAACGCAAGTTGCCCTCGAAGGTCTAGGTTTGCTGATCGATTATTTGACCACCGGCGCCATCAAAAATTCCGTCAACATGGCGCCGCTTGACGCCAAAACGCTGGCCGATATGCGCGGGCACCTGGAAGTTGCCTACCGTCTTGGGATGTTCTTGGCACAAGTTGAATTGGGGTCCGTCCGGCGGTGCACACTGACGTATCGTGGAGAGGTGGCGGGGAAGAATACCCGACTCATCACCGCGGCATTTGCCGCGGGCCTGTTGGCCAAAGCATTGGCGGAAGATGTCAATATCGTCAACGCGGAAGTGCTCCTGCGCGAGCGAGGCATCGAACTGGCAGAGCATCGCCGGGCCGACATGGGCGCATTCAGCTCCGTCATTCTTGCCCAAATCGACACCGAACGGGGCACGTACCAAGTGGCGGGGACCGTTTTCGGCGTCGACATGCCACGGCTTGTGCAACTCGACGACTTTCGATTAGAAGCCTATCTCGACGGCGTGCTGCTGGCGTTCAGGCATCGAGACGTTCCGGGCATCATTGGCGCGATCGGCACGATCTTTGGCCAGCACCAGGTGAACATCGCGCAAATGGCCGTCGGCCGCGCGGCCAAGGGGGGCGAAGCGATCGCCGTACTGAATCTTGACACGCCGCCGCCAAAAGCCGCCCTGGACGAAGTCCGCGCCCATCCGGCCATCACCAATGCCACCGTTATTAAGCTGCCCGGGGCCGGAGAACGGCCGGCATGGCTGGCCAGCTAAAGTGGTGGGGAGTCGTCACGCAGTCGAGTCGCGCCGAGGTAACCATTCACGGGCCGGGGACCGGCTCATTTTCCCGGCGAATTCGCGCAAGGCGCATCGTTGGGTCAGGAGGTTGTCCAACGTGGTTCCCGGGAAGATGTGCCTGTCCCCCTGTCTTGGCCCGTGAACGGTTACGCGCCGAGAATCGCACCCTCGCGAGTTTGATCGCCGCGTCGGCATAACCGCTGCAACCCAACGCGGTTGCCTGCTTTTCCTCACAGGTTCCATGCGAAGGCTTTACCTGAAAGGTACAGGTCGCCGATGTTGTTACTAGCTCCACGCCGCTCGTTCGTGGTATCCGCAAAGTCATTCCTGACCAAGGCCCGTGATGCAAACCACCGAACGTCCTCTCGAACTTCTTGTGTCGCACGCACTCAGCGAAAGCCCGTACCTGACGCGTCGGAAGCTGCGATTCGAAGCCAGCGAAGGCCGCGTCGTATTACGCGGCACGGTGGGATCTTACTTTCAAAAGCAAATGGCACAAGAAGCACTACGCCGCGTGGAAGGCGTCGACGAAATCCTCAATCACCTGGAAGTCGCGTGGGCCTGAACTAATCCGATCGCGGCTTAGCCTTGCGGTCACCGCGGCTGCATCGGCCGAACGGCCATGACGGCTTCATTACGATCACGGTACTGCGGAAAATATCCGCTCAGCCGGGATGCGTCGAGCGCACGTCGGTTTGCCGCCGACAACCCGCACAGCCGCATCAAACCTCCCCGATTGCAGATCCTCTGGTGGAGCAACACCAGTTGACCGATGAGGCTGCTCATGAATGAGCCCACATCGTCCAACTCCAGCACCAGGCGGTGCGTCGTGCACTGCTCGAGCAGTTGCCAGATCTGTTCAGCCAATTCGTCCTCGTGACCGCGTAAGCTCTCTCCATGCGGTCTTACAAACAACCAATCGGGCCCGCGTTCCACATCCAATTCACATCCGCCATAAGACTGGACCATGATCGTGCCTCCATCGCACTTGAAGAAAAGTTCCGACTTGTACCCCGTATCCCGGGCTCCATGCTCCGAGGGAGTTGCCTGTAAATATTCACGATAGCCATAATTTCCTGATTGACAATACAAGTCTGCGTGGATTTCACGTTCGCGCGGTCCTTGAAGTCGATTGCGGTGCCAGCTGGTGCTCCCCCCTTGAACCATTCCCGCAATCTCCGATACTACGCGACAGAACTTCCGCGTCTTCACCTAACCCTCGTATAAGGAATCTGGCCATGTCTCGACCCAACGCTGTGACGTTCAAAGGAAATCCCATGACTCTTGCCGGCGAGGCCGTCAAAGTCGGTCAGCCAGCCCCGGACTTTGCATTACGGGCCTTCGAAAGCGGGAGTATGAACACGATCAAGCCCGCCGATCTCAAGGGCAAGCCGACGATCATCAGCGTCGTTCCTTCGCTCGATACTCCGGTGTGCCAGACCCAGACCAAGAAGTTCAGCGAGCAGCTAGCAGCCTACGGCGACAAGATTAACGCGCTGACGGTGAGTCTCGATCTGCCTTTTGCCATGAACCGTTTTTGCGGCGCCGAGAACATTAAGAGTCTCCGCAGCGCCAGCGACTACTTCGACCGCAGCTTCGGCAAGAACTGGGGCATGTTCATCGAAGAGCTGGCGATTCTGGCCCGCGGTACGTTCGTGCTCGACAAAGACGGCAAGGTGGTCTACGCCGAACAAGTGAAGGAAGTCGCCCAAGAGCCGAATTACGAGGCGTCGCTGGCGGCACTCAAGCCACTTGTGAGTTGATCGGCATAATTCCTGGGTGGCGGAAAAAATGCGACGACTGGATTACTTACGACTTCCTTTCAGCAATGAACGAAGCGCTTCGTTCACGGCTTCATCCGAAGGGAAGGCCGCGCGCACTTCTGGAGCCAGCAGGGCCAGGTTCGTACCGGCTCGATAGCGCTGCAGGTACTTGCCCCTCACACCGCCTTTTAACTTCGCGAGATCGTATACAGGTCGAATTTCGTCGTTTTTCGGGTCAACTACCTTCTTCTTCATAGGTCTTTCTCTCACGTCGCGTCATCCTTCGAGCGCTGATGATTCTAACATGGTCTCGTCGATCTAAGTGAACCACTACGACTGGCTTGCCCGCATCGGTCGAACCAAACGTAAGATACCGATCTTCGTCATGGGAATGGTCGGGATCAGGATACGTTACCGCCAATGGATCATTAAATACGGTCGCGGCTTCGTGAAACGACAGCCGATGCTTCCGCAAGTTCGACTTCGCTTTCGCACCATCCCACGCAAACTTCATTCTATCCTACCCTGCGACTTCAATCTTCAGTAATTCCCTGACAACAGCACGGGCTGCCGCCAGCGCGTCGCCCAGTTTTTCTGAGTGCTTGCCGCCGGCTTGGGCCATGTCGGCCTTGCCGCCGCCGCGGCCGCCAACGACTTCCGCCGCGGACGCAATCCACTTGCCGGCATTCAGTCCCTTGGCTTCCAGATCGCGGCTGATGCCGGCGACGAGCGTAACTTTGTTGTCGGCCGTGGAGCCAAGCAGGATGGCGATCGGGCTCGCCTTGCGGCGCAGTTGATCGATCAGCTGCCGCATCACTCCCGCGTCGATGCCAGGCGTCTCGGCGACGACTACCTTGGCGCCCCCCACATCCACCGCGTCTGCCAATAGCGACTCCACCGACACCTCGCTCGACTTCAAGCTGGCCGCCGCAAGCTGCTTCTTGAGTTCGCGGATCTCCTTGTTGAGCGCCGCCACGCGGGCCGGCGCTTCGGCCACGGACACCTTGAGCGTGGCGGCAATCTCATGCAGCGCCGCCTCGTGCTTGCGGGCCTCGGCCACGGCCGCGGCGCCGGTGAGCGCCGTGATCCGCCGCGTTCCGGCCGATACGCTTTCTTCTCCCGTAATGCGGAACAAACCAATCTGACCGGTACTGTCGAGATGCGTGCCGCCGCACAACTCCTTGCTGAAGTCGCCGATCGAAACCATCCGGACAATGTCGGGATATTTTTCGCCGAAGAGCATCATCGCTCCGGCCTCACGTGCCTGAGCGATCGGCAACACGCGCCAACCGATCGTCTCTCCTTCGACGATCCGGGCGTTGACGTCCGCTTCAATCTTGGCGACCAATTCCGGTCCCAGCGACGATGGATTGGTGAAGTCAAACCGCAGCGAATCCGCTTCCACCTTGCTGCCTTGCTGCTGCGCATGTTTGCCAACGTGCTTTTGCAGCGCGCGGTGCAAGATATGCGTGGCCGAATGAGCGCGGCGAATTGCCTGCCGCCGCTCGGTATCGACCAGCGCCGTTGCATTCATTCCCTCGCGCAGCTCGCCCTTGCGGAGATGTCCGATGTGCAGTGTAAAATTGCCTTCCTTTTGCGTGTCGGTGACGTCGAACTGCATGCCAGGCGCCACCAGCTTGCCCGTATCGCCCACCTGGCCGCCGCTCTCCCCGTAAAACGGTGTTTCATCGAGAACGACGGTCATCGGTTGGGAATGTCCGATCTCATCTGCGTGGTCGCAAAGTTTGTTGTGCGAAATAATGCCGACGACTCTGGCATCCGCCGATGTGCTTTCGTAGCCCAGAAACTTGCTCCCGGACAACGTGCGTTTAAGCGCGTCGAGCGGCGTGGTCTTGAACAACTCCACGCGCACGCTGCCAGAAAGCTGGCCGTGCTGCTCCATCTCGCGCCGGAAGCCACCCCAGTCGAATCCCAGGTTGTGCTCGGCCGCCATGGTCTCGAAGAGTTCGGGTGGAAATCCGTGCGTGCCGTACATCTCGAACGCTTCGCCGCCGCTGACCATCTCCCGACCTTCCGACTTCATCGTTGCAACGATGCGTTCGATGCGGTTCAATCCGCCGTCAATCGTGGCGAAGAACGCATCCTCCTCCGCACGAATCACCTGTGCCACGCGCTCGGTCGTGCCTCCCAATTCCGGATACGGCGCCCGCATCATTTCGGTTACGATGGGCACCAACTTGTAAAGGAAAGGTTCGCGCACACCCAGTTGCCGGCCATCGAGCACCGCTCGTCGCAGAAGTCGCTTGATGACGTAGCGCTCTTTGTTCGGACCGGGATAGACGTTCTCATGCACGGCGAAAGTGCCGGCGCGAACATGATCCGCGATGCGCCGCAGACGGCGGCCGTTTTCGTCCATGGGCTGATATTTGATGCCGCAAACATCCCCCACCGCAGCGACGATGGGCCTTAAAATGTCGATGTGAAAATTGCTGTCCACTTTTTGCAGCACGCTGGCCGTGCGCTCCAGACCCATGCCAGTGTCGATGTTCTTGCTGGGCAACGGACGCAGGTTGTTCGGCGGCGCCCCAACGCGGTTGAACTGCGTGAACACAAGGTTCCAGATCTCGACACTCTTGCCGCCTTCCGACTGATAGTAAATCTCGCTGCAAGGGCCGCACACGCCGTCGGGCCCCTGGCTAGGTGCGCTGGCAGGCCAAAAGTTCTCGTCCTCGCCCATGCGAGCAATTTTGCCGGCCGGCAGCTTGATCTCATTCGCCCAGATGTCATGGGCTTCATCGTCATTCAAGTAGATCGTCACGCTGAGCCGCTGCGGGTCGAGGCCGAGACATTCCTTCCTGGTCAGAAACTCCCACGCCCAAT
>SXHT01000256.1 GCA_005773095.1 Planctomycetaceae bacterium | reverse complement strand
GTTCGGCTCCCTCCCCTCGGCGGGGAGACCCAAAATACAACTGTTCGGCTCCCTCCCCCTGGCGGGGAGGGTTGGGGAGGGGGGATTTTCGCGCGCCTGATTGCCGCAAACACCGTTTGAAGATTCTCGTCTAACTCGTGATTCCGAAATCGGAGTGGTACTCTTTTGCGCCGCTCTCGGCATGCTGCGGCCCATCGAGTTCGGCAATCAGCCCGAGCGAGAAGGAGGCGAGATCAACGATGTAAGCACCCCATGGCGGCCTGGAGGCGGAAATTGCCGCCGAGTTGCCCGGCAGGCAAGAACCACCACAACCGTTTTTCGGCGTCGGTCGGTTGATTGTGTAGTTCACGAGCAAAGTCACGTTGGCCCTGATCGCGATACACGATGCCGCAATGAACCCCCTCCCCAGCCCTCCCCGCAAGGGGGAGGGAGCCGGAAGTTTTTTGTGCGAGGTTCCCTCTCCGCAAGAAAGAGGGAGCCGGAATTGTTTATTTAGGTGCCCTCGCTCCAACGCATCGCCGATTGCTCAAGCCGTTGCCTGAAGACCGTCTTACACGCTGCTTCCGTCACGCCACTGCCAGGCGGGAATGTGCGCAGCTTTTTCTCGGTAACGCAGTGATGGCGGCACGTCGTTGGGTCGGCTGGTCAGCCGGCATGGCGACATCGATCAACTCCGTCCGGCACGGCCGGCCCCACGGCGGATGGCACATTGGCCCTTGGGAGCGTCGATAAATTGATTGCACTCCCTGCGGCGGTTGCTATTATCAAGCTTGTGCCGACCGATCGATGCATCAAGGAAGGGAGTCATGAAACGTTTTTGCGTATTGGCAGTTCTAACCATCATTATCGGGCAGGCTGCCACGGTAGCCGGCGATCCGCCCGCGAAAGCGACGCAGTCGCAAACTTCGTTCGATACGCTCTTTCAAGATTGGAAGGGGATGCTGGGCCGGATGCGGACGATGCAGGAAAAGTACCAGGTGGCGGGGGTCAGCGAGCGAGCGACGATCGAAGCCGAGTTCAATCAACTTCGCGAAAAAGGCCAGGCCATGGCTCCTAAGCTGCTGGCGGCGGCGGAAGAGGCTTATCGCGCCAGGCCTAAGAGCGATCCGGGCCTGGGCGACTTCCTGATGGCCCACGTGGCCGACAACGTGCGCAGCGAGAATTACGAGGAGGGCGAACGGCTGGCCAAGATCCTGCTCGACAAAAGCTACGACGATCAATCGCTATTCGCGTTCCTGGGCATGGCTCAATACGCCACGGGGGACTTTGAGAAAGCCAAGGAAAATCTCAAGAAGGCCAGTGACGCCGGCAAGCTCAGCGTCGTGAAGCCGGCGGCCGAGGCTCTGGCCAGCGTCGACCTCAAACTGGCCCAATGGCAGGAAGAGCAGGAAATCCGCGCTGCCGAAGCCCGGGCCGACGACCTGCCGCGCGTCAAGCTCACCACCACCAAGGGAGACATCGTGCTCGAACTGTTCGAGAACGAAGCGCCCAACACCGTGGCCAACTGGATCAGCCTGGTCGAGCAAGGCTTTTACAATGGACTTAAGTTTCATCGTGTCATCCCCGGCTTCATGGCTCAGGGTGGTTGCCCGCGTGGCGACGGCACAGGCGGGCCTGGCTATACCATTGATTGCGAATGCGTGAACGACAATCATCGCAACCATTTTCGTGGCAGCCTGAGTATGGCGCATGCCGGCCGTAACACGGGCGGCTCGCAGTTCTTTCTCACTTTCCTGCCCACGCCGATGCTCGACGGCCAGCACACCGTCTTTGGCCGGGTGATTGATGGCATGGGCGTGCTGTCCGAAATTCAGCGCACCGAGCAAACTCAACGTCCCGGCCCGCCCGACAAGATCATCAAAGCCGAGATCCTCCGTAAGCGTCCGGACACGGATTACGTGCCCAAGAAGAACAGCGGATAAGGTGGGGCAGCGACGGGGTGGTGGAGCGATTGAAATGGGCGGCGCGCTTCCGCCGGATAAGCCTTATATTCTCACCAACTTCCGCTTTTGCACCGATTGGGTTTGCGCTTCGCACAAAGTGAGCGCGTCGCTGGCGAGCTGGCCGTTGAGGATCGCGGAGGGCTTGCCGGTGCGAAGGGATTTGACCACCTCGCCAATCTCGGCGGCGAACGCGTCTTCGGCGGCGGCGGCGGGGAATACCGGCCGCGTCACTTTGCCATCGGCTGTGAGCAGCGTCACCGGCATGTTGAGCTCACCTTTGCCGTCGATCACCGCGGAGTCGAACAGCACGGTCGCCTTTTCCAGATGGATTTCATACCCGTGGGTAAAGGCGCGGCCTTGCTGGTGGATGCAACCGCTCGTGGCCGTCACGGTCAGGCGCTGATCGGGAAATTGGAACTGCGAGGTGAAGAAATCGACCACTTCGCCGCGCATGCGACCGGTGCTGAGCACGGCCGTGGGCATGCCGAACAGCAGGCGAATGAAATGCGCGTCATGCACGTGCAGATCGAGCATCGGGCCGCCGACTTTCCGGGGATCGTAGAAGTTGGGCAGCCACAGCGGATCCGAGATGACGCGCCTGAAATGCCCGCCGAGCGGCTTGCCGTACTTGCCGCTGGTGACGAGTTTATGCGCATAAGCGAACTCAGAAAAGAACGGCAGCACGTGGCCGATGAGCAGTTGTCTTCCGGTGTCGGCGGCGGTCTTGACCATCTTTCGGGCGTCGGCGGCCGTGAGCGCAATCGGCTTTTCGCACAGCACGTGCTTTCCCGCCTTGAGCGCCTTGATCGCCGCCGTCGCGTGAGCACCCGGCGGCAAACAGATGTCCACCAGGTCGATTTTAGGATTCTTGAGCAGCGCATCCAGGTCGCGGTAGCAGGCGTAGGGTTTCATATCCATGATCTCGCCCGGCGGGCCAAAATTGCCCTTGATGTCGGTCCAATCACCGGCGAGACGCTTTTCAATCTGCTCGCAGTAGGCGACGACCTTCGCTCCTTTCACCTTGCGATAGGCGAGCGTGTGAATCCAACCCATAAAGCCAATGCCGACAATGCCAACGCGAAGCATGAAAATGGTTCCTTGATTGAAGATGGTTGTGACTTACGGAAGCGCCTTGAACCTTTCAAACGCCGGATCCCACCTGGCGGTCTCCCGCGGTTCGTACGTTGCGACGCCGAAGCTGCGGGCGGCGATCTCGCGGGCTTGCCTGATGTCGGCGATGTCGCCCGCAGCGATCGCTTGCATCAAGACGTTGCCCGCCGCCGTCGCTTCCACCGGGCCGGAGATCACCCGGCGATTGCAGGCATCGGCTGCGGCCTGGCTGAGCTGCTTGTTGTGCGCGCCTCCACCAACAATATGAATGGTGTCGATACAGCCCCCCGTTAACTCCTCCAGCCAACCGAGCACCTGCCGATACCGCAGCGCCAAACTCTCAAGGGCACAGCGAATGATGCTCCCCTCGTCTGCCGGTGCGGTTTGATGCGTCCGCTGGCAATACGCGCGTATGGCTTCGGGCATGTTCCGCGGAGCGAGAAACTCTGCGGCGTCGGGATTGATCAGCGATGCGAGCGGTTTCGCGGCCATCGACATTCGCGTGAGATCGTCCCAGGTGTAGTTCTTTCCCGCCAGATTCCATACGCGACGACATTCCTGCACGAGCCATAAGCCGCCGATGTTTTTCAGCAATCGAATGTTGCCGCCAACACCTCCTTCGTTGGTGAAGTTCAGGGCGAGACACTTTGCGTTGATCACCGGAGCGGGAACCTCCACGCCCATCAGCGACCAGGTGCCGGAGCTGATATAGCACCAGCTGGGCTGCGGCGATTGCCCGCCCACAAATGGCACCGCAAGCACCGCGCTGGCGGTATCGTGCGTCCCCGGCGCGACGACCTGCACGCCGCTTAAACCAGTCTCGCTGGCGACCGCCGTTAGCAGCGGTCCCAGCACCATGCCCGGCGGTGTGACGTCGCGAAACAGATGCGTCGGCAGTCCCAGTCGCTCCAGAAGCGGATAGGCCCACGTTTGTTTGCGAGGGTCGAAAAACTGCGTCGTCGTGGCGTTGGTGAACTCGTTCGTCTTGATGCCGGTGAGCAACCAATGGAACACGTCGGGCATCATCAAGAACGACTCGGCCGCGTCCAGCAGTGGCGACTTGCCGGCGCGCATCGCCAGTAATTGATAGAGCGTGTTGATTTGCATGAACTGCAGGCCGGTGTCATGGAAGATTTGTTCGCGCGGCACGATTGAAAATGCGTGCTCCAACATTCCCCGCGTGCGATCGTCCCGATACGAAATTGGGTTGCCCAGCAGCTCGTCGCCGCGGCCCAGCAGTGCGAAATCGAGGCCCCAGGAGTCGACGCCGACGCTGGCGATTTTTGTACCAATGGCACGGGCAGCGCGCAAGCCATTCTTAACGTGCGCCCATAGACCAAGCAGGTCCCAATAAAGATGCCCTCCCGCCGCCACAGGGCCGTTTTCGAATCGGTAGATTTCTTCCAGCTGCAGTTTGTCGCCTGCAAGGGATCCCGTGACATGTCGGCCGCTTGAGGCCCCCATGTCGATCGCCAAATATGCCGTCTCCGCCATGGGTGATTCCTGGCAATGGTGCTGATCGGCCAAGATGACCGAACTCGCCAGACTCGTCAAGCAGATGGCTCAAAAGGACTTAAGTGGCCATTGGGCAATCGCCCAGGGGCTCCCCCGACCGGTACGGACTGAAGAATCCTCACAATATCCGCCGATAAAGTCTCAAGAGAAGCCGTATACTTGACTTACATGAGCAACATAAATATGATTGCGACATCGAACGCAGATGTATCTTCCCCCCT
>SXHT01000255.1 GCA_005773095.1 Planctomycetaceae bacterium | reverse complement strand
TCTCTGCTACGGACTGGCGCGCCGATACGACCCCTATATGGTCAACAACGTCACGGGGTTTATTGGTCCGGAAACCCACGCCGACAATTTTGAAATGATCATTGCCAATCTGCAGGACCACTTCATGGGAAAGCTTCTGGGTGTTCCGATGGGCATGGCTCCTTGCTACACGCTCCATTCGGGAATCACGCTCGATGGCCAGCAGATGGCAACCGAACTCCTGACCGCAGCCGGGGCCAACTACTATATGGATGTCTGCTTGAATACGGACCGAATGCTCGCGTACTTTGACACAAGCGCCCATGATAATCAGACATTGCGGGAAGTCCACGAGCTTCAACCCGGTCCGGAATTTCTTGCCTGGGCAATCCAGCGCGGCATTTTCACAACGGACGCGAACGGCCGAACGCATAGGGGCCCGCACTGGGGCGATGTCCAATCGCTTTGCGCGTCGGAGGGGGAACTTCAGTCCCTGCTGGAACTAACGCCGGCTGCGTACGGTCTTGATACCGCCGGACCGCGTCCCGCAGATCAAGTGAGTCGCCAGGTGCGGCTCGGCCAGGCGCTGGGTCGCCAGGCGATCGAAACCGACTTGCACGTGGACGCGCTGCAAGAAGCCTTCAACTTCCGGGTGATGGAGACCGATGCGCCCGACAAAAGATCGCATCTGAATTCTCCCTCCGCGGGATCGCGTTTAACCCGCGCATCCGCCGCGCGCCTGGCTCCCGATGGATGTCCGGTTCAGATCCTCGTCTCGGATGGCCTCAGTGCGGAAGCCATTCATCACAATATCCATGACACCCTGGCGACAATCCTTGATGGACTCGCAAAAAATGGCATCCGAGTGGGACAGCCGCTGCTGGCCCGACATGGCCGTGTTAAGCTTGCCGAACAGGTCGCCGACCTGACATCCGCAAGCCTGGTCATTCATCTGATTGGTGAGCGGCCGGGTGGTGACGCTCTGTCGTCTTGCAGTATGTCCGCCTACTTGCTGTATCGCCTCGGCGATCCTGCGACCCAAAAAGAAGCCGCCCAGTTCAGCGGCAACCCGGCGGTTCGCTTCGAATACAGCGTAATCTCCAATATTTACTCCCGCGGACTGCCTGCCTTAGAGGCCGGGGCGGTGATCGTGGAGAAGTCGGCGGAAATTCTTTCCCTGCGCGCTGCCGGCAATCGGCTGGAAGCATTGCCTGAACATCACAGGACTGGTGGGTGTTAGGATGGCAATCTTGTAACTGGAGTTTTGCAAGGTTGAGATTCAAGGTCACTTCCACTGCTCGCCGGAGAATCAAACGTGACCCCGCGCTGCAGTTCTGCGGATTCGTCGCGATGGGCTGCCAGATTGGCATGAATTGCGAACGAGGTTAAGTGTCGCTCAAAACCGCAAGTCACCACTAGTAAATTACTTACGAACGGTCGTCCAGTTCGCTGGCACGTTCTTTGCATGTGATTCCCGTCGGGCGGTCATCTGGCACTTTCTGAACCGAAAGGAGCAATACCATGATGCGTGAGCGACGAGCTGGTTTTGATCCGCTGGCGCAACTGCGCGAGCAGGTCCAACAACAGTGGGGCGAGTTTGCCAGTCAGGGCGGACTGCCGAGCCTGACCAATCGTATTTTCGGGCGGCAATTTCCGACGGTCAACGTATGGGATGAAGGTGAGCTGCTTGTTGCCGAGGCGGAGCTGCCTGGGCTCAAGAGCGACGATTTGGATGTCTCGGTGGTCGGTGGTGAGTTGATGATCAAAGGCGAACGCAAGCCGGTGGTGGAGGAAGGCACGTCGTATCACCGCCGCGAACGGGGTACCGGCGCATTTACTCGCTTGCTGCGTTTGCCTGTGGAGGTCGATGCGGGACGTGTCGAGGCAACTCTTCGCGATGGGATTCTGACGGTGCGGATGCCGAAAGCCGAGGCCGCCCGACCAAGAAAGATTTCAGTGCAAACCAGGTAACCTATCGAACTTGAGCGGTAATCAACAGCAAAGTCCGCGTCAGCGGCACCATAATTACGCATGCTGTTCCTGCCAATCAATAACCCAAACCTGTTTTAAGGAGATACCCATGAACAAGGAAACCCTTGAAAACGGCGGCGGCACCGCGGAACTGACCCGCAGCGGTCAGTACTATCGGCCCGGAGTGGATATCGTTGAAGACGCGCACGAGTTGCGTATCCTGGCCGACATGCCGGGCGTCAGTGCGGAGAGCGTCGACATTGATTTCCAGGATGGCACGCTTACGATTCACGGCAGCGTGCCCAATCGTCGGGGCGAAAGCGTGAAGTACCTGCTCGAAGAGTATGGTATCGGCGACTTTTATCGAGTGTTCCAGGTCGGTGAAAGCATTGACGCCACCAGGATCGCTGCCGAGTATGCCGATGGCGTGCTGACGGTGCATCTGCCAAAAGTCGAGTCCGTCAAGCCGAGGAAGATTTCAGTGAAAGCGAAGTAACGCCTGCCAACTTAGGTTGCGTTGAACGCGCTCCTACCCTTGCACACAGGAGAATTTACCGATGGCACTCATACCTTGGCGCAATAAAGGCCGCGAGAGAGGGGCACTTGCTCCGCTTTCGGATCTGCGGCAGGAAATCGACCGGATGTTCGACGCTTTCACGCGCGACCCCTGGGGTTCGCTCAGCGAATTCGGCACGAACAAGTCCTGGTTCCCGGCGATCGACATCGCCGAAAACGATCAGGAAGTAACCGTCCGCGCGGAGCTGCCAGGCGTCGATCCTAAGGACCTGGAGATCACGGTCACCGGGGATCGCCTGACGCTGTCCGGCGAGAAAAAGGAGACGACGGAGCGCAAAGACAAGGACTTCTATCACAGCGAGACTCGCTACGGAGGCTTCAGCCGCAGCGTTGACTTGCCTGGCGGCGTCGACACCGAGCAAGTGACCGCAGAACACGCCAACGGCGTGATCACGATCAAGCTCAAGAAGTCTGCTGCCGCGACAGCGAAGAAGATTCAGGTCAAGACGTCTTAGTTCGGTGCTTTCACGGACCGTCCGTGTGAAGGGGCTTGCGGGCTTCGCCTTTGACTTCGCGCCAAAACTGATCGTGGGGGATGCCGCCGGTGTCCTCGATCGGGCGCCTTGACTTGTCAAGCAGCGATTGGAACTTTGGAGAATGGGCCGGCACGAGCCGTTCCGTTTCGTCATCGCCTGTGACCGCCGGCAACACAGCGACGGCCTTACCATTCCGAGTGACGACAACCGGCTCCACGCTTGAGCAGCTCCTTGACCGCGCTGCGTTTCCGCCCCAGCGCAGCCAACAGATACGCCAACAGCGGCTGCCCGCGCGTGATCGTCGATCGTTGCAAGACGGCCAATGGAAACTCAACCGTTGATTCGTTAGTATACTGGCTTGCCTGCGGTCCAACAGTCGTTTCCACGGTGGTGCTTATTATGATCGACCAACAAGCCGCGATTTTGGCGTTGTTGCAGCAATTGCAGACACAACTCAAAGAAACCCCCTCGCTCGATCCCTCGATCGCAAATCAAGTCCAGGCCATTGTGCGAGAGATTGAAGCGACGTTTCCGCGCGCGGAGCAGCAGTCACCCGACGAGCCGCCTCTGGCCGACCGGCTAAGACAGGCTGCGCTCGATTTCGAGGCCTCACATCCCACGCTTTCGCGAACCGTGGGGAGCATTGCCGACACGCTGGCGCAGATCGGCATTTGAGTTCTAATAGCCGTATTTCTTTTGATCCCCCGCTGAATGGGCTTGCTTTGCGATTGGGATCGCTGACCTGGATCGCTGACCAGGGCACTAGATGCTCTCGACGCTGCCCGTCCTTGGCAACTTCCAGTTGTGCAGATTGAGTTGTGCCCAGGCTGCCGCCTGTTTTGCATCGGCGCGATCAGTTTCGGAGCCGAAGTGGCGATCGAGATCGAGCGGCACGTAATGCAGGCCGGCGTTTCGCGCCGCCTCGAACAGGGCCTGAAGCCGGGCGGTGCCCGAACCGGCCGGCCCGTACTCGACATAGCCAAACTGGACCTTCGGCCAGCGTTCGTGCCGCGCTTGCCAATCCTGGACGAATCCTGGCAGCAGGGCTTTGTGACTGAAGCCGTTCGAGACCACCAGCCAGTCCTGGTCTTGGATAAACCGCATCATGGAGTCGGTGTGCGGTTGACGGAACTTCATCTGGGCGGCCTTTTTGGTTTCCGTCCAAGCACGATCGATCAGGAGCATGTTTCGCACGAATGCGAGCTCATACATTTCCGGCGTGAAATCGGGGGGCGGCGTCATTTCGCCTTCGAAGCCACCCGGTTCCGCGTTCGGCTGCATCCCACCGAAGACCACGAATGCGATCCGCAAGTTCGCCTGCATTCAACCGAGGGCGTATCCATCGGCGCGCCGGCTGAAGCCAATGCGACGACGAATCCCTGGCCGGGTTCACGGGTCACCATTCCAGGCGGAAAGTGCTGCTGACAAAGCGGGCCCATCGCGCGGCCAATGATCGCCCGGCGACGTGGATGCTGGCCGTGCCAGCGGCACCGATGAGAAGCGGCGCAGAAGGCGAGTCGAGTGCGATGCGGGCCTGGTAGATTTTGCCGAGCGGTGTTTTCTGGCCGGTCGCATCGGTGCGGTGAGGGAGTTCGCCGATGGACAACAATTCTTTCGGCAGTTCGTCGACACGGGCGGGTGACAGTTCCACGACTCGGCCTTCGAACCGCGAGCCGGGATACAAGTCGGCAGCCAGCGATACCCGCTCGCCGGGTCGCACGAAGTCGACATCGTACTGGTCCACGAGGGCCACGGCCTCGAGCTTCGCTGGGTCTCCTACCAGGCACACAAGCGTGCCGGTGTGCAGGTAGGCGCCGCGATTGCGAGCATCCAGCGGTGAACCTTGCCACGCCTCGAGCGCGGCAGACGACAAAGCGGTATTGTGCGTCGGCGGCGCGAGGACCACGCCGGCGCGTGGGGCAGTGATGGTCAATCGCCGCTCGTCGATGCGTCGCTCGTCGAGCCGTTTTTCGCGATCGGCGAGATCGGCTTCCGCGGCGGGAAGTTCCTCAGCCGCTTTGGTCGAACGGATCGCTCGCCGCTTGAGAATTTCGACATGCAGCCGCTGCAGATCACGCTCGCCACGGGCACGTTCGACGGCCATCGTAATTTCCGGATTGCGCAGTCGCGCGATTTCCGCGCCCGCTGCAACACCGTCGCCCGGTCGTTTCGTTTCCACGACGAATCCTGGCACGGTGATGTACACGCGCCTGGCATCGGTCGGACGTACGACCGCCGGCGCCAAGACGCGGGCCGGCAGCGGAATGAACGCCAGTCCCAGAAGAATCAAGGCCGCAAACGTTCCTCGTCGCGCGAACTGGCGCAGGTTGACGCGATCGCGCCAGCGAGGATCGCCGAGGAATCGGACGATTCTCAGACCCGGCATTGCCATCAGACCGCCAAGGGAAGCAACCGCCAGAAATCCCACCAGCGCACCGAGCCGATGCGGCGACAATAGTTTGTGCAAGGCCCACAAGATCGCCACCATGACGAATAGCCGGTAGGCCGTGGACAGAAGCCAATACGCCGTGAGGACGCCGCGATGCTCCGAGCGGCGATACAACCGATCGGACGGAATCGGCAGACCGAAAAACCAGTTGGCCAGACCGCGATGCACCGTCTCGGCCGCCCGCTGCGCCAGGTTGGGCATCTCCACGACGTCGGCCAGGAGATAGTAACCGTCGTAGCGCAAAAGCGGATTGCCGTTGAAGATCAGTGTACTCGCGGAGCAAACGACCATCACGTCGAGGCAAAGCGAATTGAAGAGGCCTGGCAGGCTCCACCACCACAGGAAAGCTGCAATCGCCGCGAGCACGATTTCCACGCCGATTCCGGCCGCCGCCACGGCGGCGCGCTGCCATTTGCCTGGGAGCATCCAGGCGTCGGTCGTATTGCAGTACAAGCACGGCGTGAACAACAGCAACATCGGCCCGATCTCATGGCACTGGCCGCCAAGGTGTTTGAGCGCAAGCGCATGGCCAAGTTCGTGAAGGACCTTGACGGCGGCGATCGTAACGGCAAGCCAAAGCAAGTTGCGGCCGCCCAGGAACTGTTCGAACTCCGGAAGACGAGCCGCGACGGCTTGCCAATGAACCGCGACCAACATCAGCGCGGCCAGCGCCAAAGCCAGCATTGCGGTTCCTGCCGCAGGAGAAAAAATCCAGCGGCATCGGGGATAGAGCCAATCGAGCAACCGCCCCGGATCGACACCGCGAAAGCGAATTGCCAGTACGCCGGCCGCGCGGGCCCACCGCTCGCGCCGCTCTTGTTCGCGGCGGCGCCCCAGCAGCACATCGGCCTGGCCGCCGGTATCGCCCAGCAGCAGACCTTCGCTGTGCAACATACCGATGAACCCATGCAACTGCGGTAATCCCATGCGCTGCGGCGTAAAGCGGGCTTCAAACCGCGAGCGCATTTGTTCGAGGCTTGTGTGCCCGTCGAGCTGCTCCAAGAGAAAGCGTTCCTCTTCGCTCAAATGATAATACTTGAGCGAGGCCGGATCCTTGAGCGTCCACATCCGCTCGCCGCAGAGGCGCTGTTCGACGGCGCGCACATCCGGCCGGCACCTGAGCGGCAGCGGACGAGACTCGGCGGCGGCAAAGATCGTGGACATGGCGGTAGCCGTCAGCAGTCAGCGGTCTCGGGTGGGGAGTTCGGAATCAGGATCGGGAATCAGGGCTGGGCGCTGTGCTTGACGGACTCCGGATGCTTTCTGACACCAAACTTCTGCCTGCCAACGGCTAGCCTGGCTTGCAATCCAGGACGCAGCAAAAGGTCTCTGTTCTCGATTTCCGCCCAGATGCGCACCTGGCCATTGACGGGATTCACTTCGGGACTGACGAACGCCAGGCTGCCGATGAACTCAGACTTGGGCCTTCCGGGCAAGTCGATGGTAAGCTTGACCGGAGAGCCGAGCAGATCGGCCGTTACTTCGTCCGACGGCAAAAATCCTTCGGCACGAACGCGGTCGATTCGCACGAGCCGGGCGACAACATCGCCAGGATGGACCCATTCGCCGCGGCGGCGTTTCAGTTCCACCAGCATGCCCTCGATGGGCGAAAGGACTTTTCGCCGCTCGATGCCGCGGTTCGCAACGTCGACCTCGGCCTGCTTGAGCTCGTGGGTGAGCGCGGCCACCTGCTGGTCATGCCTGGCCTGCTCCACTTCCAGCAGCGTGCGCTCGGCCGCCAGCCGCAGGCGATCGAGTTCCGTGTCAGACACGCTTTTGGAAAATTTCTCAACGGATTCCTGAGCACGCCGCAGCTCGGCCTCCGCCACTTCGTGCGACTTCCTGGCAAAACGTACTTTCACATCGTTGGTGGCTTGTCGTTGTGCGATTGAAGCCTCGACTTGCGATCGGCTGCGCATCAGCTGCGGTTCCGTGTCGTCGATCTGAGCGATCAGCTCATCTTCTTTCAGCATCTGTCCTTCACGAACGGGCATGCCAATGATCTGGCCCGGCTCGCGCGCGGCCAACTCCACCTCGTCGATGAGTGTGATTTGAACCTCATCGAGGACAAGCGGCAAAGAGGTTTCTGCCGGCTGAGCGACGAGACAGATCGTTAGCGTGACTTGTTCGATTATTCCCATCTCAAACCTCGTAGGTCAGGATCCTTACCCTGATCTGCTAAAACCACAGCCAGGAACGAACCGCGTCGAACAGATCGTGAAACCAAACATACCCGACCGACCGCCGCCCGCAATCGATGTGCGCGATCACCTCGGCGCCCGGCCGTGGCACCAGCCCTGTTTGCGAATCAATAGTCGCCGTCAGCGTCACGGTTGGCTTCTGGTCAGCATTCGATTCAGCAGCCTGGGCAATCCTGTCGATTTTCGCACCGTACGCCTGGCCCGGATCGGTGGCCACGACAAATGACACTCCCAGCGGCTGACGGTGGTCTTGCCTGGCAGCCAGGATGAATCCCATCCGGTCGTCGGGTACGCGCAGATCCAGCTCCCACGGACCGGCAGGATCTGCCACGGTCATCAGATGTTGGCCGCGCGCCACCGGTCGCGCCGACAGCAACGGCTCCACATTCCATGTCAGCACCTTGCCGGTAAGCGGGCTGCAAACGGTCAATTCCGATCGTTGCATGTCGAGAATCTGCTGCTGCTTTTCCAGGCTCTTGATGGATTCTTTCAGCTCTTCTTCGTCGGCGGTCAATTGGTGGGCGCGTTCGACGGAGTTCTCGCGGGACCGATCGGATCCAAACCGGATTGCCCGAATGGCGGCCAGTTGTTTCCGCACTGTTCGCAGCTCGCCGTTGACCCGGGCAGTTTCCAAATCGAGCTGCGATTGCGTGAGTTGGAGCAACACCGCGCCGGCTGCGATGTCCTGGCCATGCTCGACGCACACCTTCGCGATCACGCCGTCGACGGGCGCGAATATTTCTCGGCGCGCTTTGGGCTGCAATTCTCCACGGACTTCCATGGTGAAATCGGCGGGAATGATGGTAAGGGCCAGCAGGATTGCGGCAACTGCCGCGACGATCATTCCGGTTCGCGTCAGCAGCCAATGTCGATCGACGAAAGCAAGTCGATCGAACCAGCCTGACCAAGGAACGCGCGCGTGCTGGCGAGCATTGGCGATCGCAGAAGCGGCCTGCCTAACGAGCAATTGCAGTCGTTCGCAAAGCGGTGTGAGGTTGGCCAACTGCGAAAAATGCTCGATCAGCAGGAATGCCGATGGTGGTTGGTTGACCGTCGCTAGCTGAGTTGCGGAGGTAAGTGGCACAATTTCCAGAAATCTGGCTGGCGAGTGTTCGAGAAACTGATGCAGACGATCTTCAATTTCAGGGGGGAGCGACAAAGTTTCACCTTCGTATCGGAGCACGTCGCCATTCCCCGCGACACACTCCACAAGGCTTTCCATCGTGCGTACGAGATCGGCGCGGCGATCGACCCGATCAACGCCGCTCATCGCGACAAGACGTGGTCGGCGAGCCTCACCTGCCAACACGCTGACGCGGTCGACGCCCAGCCACGTGCGGCCTTCGTTGGCAATTTGGTACGCAGTGGCAATCGGATCGAGCGACGCGTGGATGCGGGCCGCCATTTCGCCGAATTGGCGCCATGGCAAGTCCCCCTCGCCCAGTTCCTGGAGGCACCAGGATGAATTCGGCGAGGAGGCAGCAGCGGTGGTTTGCTCTGGCAGCGGCATTTTTTCAATATAACTGGGCAGGCGGAAGACTGCTTGCATCCGGGCGGCCATGGACGACCAATCGGTATTACGGGCCGGGGACTGGCTCATTTTCCCGGCGAAGTCGCACGAGGTGCATCGTCCTGTCAGGAGGTTGTCCACCGTGGTTCCCGGGAAAATGTGCCTGTCCCCCACTCTTGGCCCGTGACCGGTTACCACGGTCAAAATTGGAAACTTTGCCGGTTAGCGCGAGATTAACGATGGTTCCGGCCGGGAATTGCCGATTTAAGCCCGACGAGGTGCGCCGGTTGGTGCGTCGTTCTGCGCGCCCTGGTTTTTTGACCATCCCAATAGCCCTGGTTTACCTGCCTTAACCGCGAGCGCGAATGAGGCGTCAGCTAATAAACGTGGTGCATGGTTGGCTTGCTCTAACGCTGGCACTTCCCGGCTGCGCGCTGCGAGACACGCCTTGGCTACTCTCGCAACCCAAGGATGACCTCGCGCATTATCGGGCTGTTGCCACGAAAATCGAGTATCCCGACGAACCCGCACCGGCGAATCCACAAGCCTTGGCGAACCTTTCCCCCGACGTGATCAACCAGAATGGCCCGATTGACTATTGGGACCTGAAGCTTGAAGAAGCCATGCAGACGGCGTTGGAAAACTCCAAGGTGCTGAGGGATCTGGGGGGCACTTTGCTGCGCACTCCCGCGCTGGTGCGTAGCGTGCAACAACCGGCGATTGTCGAGAGCGACCCGCGATTTGGCGTCGAGGCGGCTCTGGCGGAGTTCGACGCCCAATTTGGCGCGCGCGTGGCGGGCGAGAAGAACAACCGCGCGGTCAATAATGTATTTTTTGGCGGCGGCACCAATAAGATCCTTCAGGATTTGTTGATCATCCAGCAGCAGATCGCCAAGCGAGGAGTGGCAGGCACGCAATTGGCGATCCGCCACAATACTGACTTCGACGCGAACAACGAGCCCGCCAACCTGTTTCCCAGCGCGTGGAGCACGAACCTTGAATTGGAGGCGCGGCAGCCGCTGTTCCAAGGCGGCGGTGTAATATTCAATCGCATTCAAGGCCCCAATGGTGTGCCCGGCTTCGCCAACGGCGTGCTGATCGCTCGCATCAATACCGACACATCTCTTGCGGAATTCGAAGCAGGCGTGCGCGATTTCGCCAGCAACGTTGAAAACGCCTACTGGGATCTGTACCTGGCCTATCGTGATTTGGACGCAAAGATTCGGGCCCGCGATGCCGCACTCGAAAGCTGGCGTCGTGTGCATGCGTTGTTCACGGCAGGCCGTGCGGGAGGCGAAGCGGAGAAGGAAGCCGAATCGCGCGAGCAGTATTTCCGCTTTCAAGAGGAAGTCCAGAATTCGCTCGAAGGCCGCCTGATCGACGGCACGCAAACGTTTAATGGCTCAAGCGGCGGCACCCTCCGGCAAATTCAAGGCGTGCGAGTTTCGGAACGGAGGCTGCGGCTGCTGATGGGCCTGCCCATTAGCGACGGCCGCTTGATTCGTCCGATCGACGAACCGCGCATGGCCAAAGTCGTGTTTGATTGGGAAGAAGTGCTCAACGAAGCCCTCACGCGGCGAGTCGAGCTGCGACGCCAGCGGTGGCAGATCAAACGCCGCGAGCTGGAACTCATCGCCGCGAGAAACTACCTGCTGCCGAACCTCGACGTCGTCGGCCTGTACCGTTGGCGCGGTCTCGGTCGCGAGCTGTTAAGTCGCGAGAACTCCGTGGATGGCGAGTTTTCCAGCGCCTATCAGAACTTCCTGGATGGCGACTTTCAGGAATGGAATCTGGGCATGGAGTTCAACGTACCGATCGGATTGCGTCGCGGCAATGCCGCGGTGCGGAATGCGCAACTGCTGCTGGCCCGCGAGAGATCCCTGCTCATGGAGCAGGAGCGCAGCGTGGCCCATGACCTGGCCAACAACATCGCCGACGCCCAGCGCGCCTACCAGATCACGCAAACCAGCTTCAACCGACGCCGTGCCGCGATTGCCCAGCTTGGCTCGATGCAGGCCGCCTACGATAGCGACCAGGTGCCGTTTTTTCAGGTGCTCGACGCGCAGCGCCGACTCGCCGAAGCCGAGACTCGATTTTCGCTGGCGCAAGTCGAATACGCACTGGCGGTGAAAAATATCCACTTCGAAAAGGGCTCGCTGCTCGACTACAACCAAATCTTCCTCGCCGAAGGTCCCTGGCCCAACAAAGCCTATTGGGATGCATCGCGACTGAAGCCGCAACGCAGAATTCTCAACTACGCCATCGAGCCGGGCTTCATCAGTAACGGCCCGGTGGAGCAAGGCACGACGATGCCGCGGCCAGAAGCAATTCCACTCCCTTCCGCGAGCCCACTGCCTTCGGACAGCCACTCGCAAAACCTGCCCGAGCCGCTTCCGCCGCCCGGTCCCCAAGACCCGGCCGTGCCTTAATACCGAGTTGCCACTTTTCCGTGCCAGACGGCGATGGCCCCAGCGCTGGTTTCGCCCGCGCCGGGAATGGCCATGGCACAGTTCCCGGCGAGTTACTGCCGCCGGCAGAACTACCCGCTCAACTCGCCGCCGCCGCGAAATCCCCCACCAGGCGCAGCAACACTTCCCGGGTGATTTCCGCCGGGATTCTTGTACGATCTTGAGCAACCGGCCGCATGTAACGGCACAAGCTCAGCTCCCCGGTGTCCTGCACAAGCAGTTCATAGTACGTCGTGCAGTCCGCTTCTTTTTGGGGCGGGTTCGACCGCATTTGCACCGTGCAGCCGTGCGCGTCGAGCTCGATTGGGCTAATCGGCTCGAGCAGGTACGTGAGACTCTCCGACAATCTCTGTGCAACTTGTTTCAAACGATCGGGCCTGGCAGCTCGCAGCGCATCGACGATGAGCGATAAGCGATCCAGCGCGCAGGCCAGTCGGTCGAGCGCGGACAATTCCACGCGCAATTGCCGGCTCCCCTCGGTGGCCTCCAGCAATTGCGTACCGTGGCTGAATGGCGCAAGCTCACTCAGCGACGCACGCAACTGTTCTTTGAGATTCATGACTTCTTCTCCCCCTGTTTGTCGGTCTTGTGTTCCGAACCATCGAACGAAAGCACCGTCTTCGCTCCCTCAACAACGGTTTCAATGTGCACTGGACGCATCCACAAACGATGCACGTTTTCCAGCGTATCGTGGGCATAGTTCAGCTTCAGATCCACGCCCGAATGCACATGTTCCAGGTACAGTTCACCGCGGTTCCTATAGTTGCCGTCAATGACCTGGATATTCGGCCGGCCCATGTTCGTCAGGTTGAACAGCAACTGCTGCTTGACCTTGGGGAACTCGCGGCTTTCGATTTCGTAGGCGTCGCTGCTCGGGTTGTAGCCGAACTGGAATAGCTTGTGCTGGCGACAAAACTCGAGCGTCAGGAATTCGTCGATAAAGGTCAGGTCGTTATGAATTCGCCGCACTTCGAAGATCTTCTGCCGGCCCTGCATGATCTCGGTGTCCCACGTACGACACTTCTGCATATCGTCGCACTCCTCGTACTCCTTGCCGAATCGGCCGCGATTCCACCGCACCTCGATGTCGCGGAACAGCTCGATTCCAAGCTTGTAGGGATTCAGCCGGTTCGGGCTGGCGGCCAGCGTGCCGGAATGATGGTCGGCGTAATTGATCACGTCGGCCGGTTCCAGGCCTTGTTGAGTCATAATGGTGCTGTGCCAGTAGCTTGCCCAACCTTCATTCATGATTTTGGTCTGGGCCTGCGGCGCGAAATAGCAGGCCTCGTCGCGAATGATCGACAGCACCTCAAGCTGCCAGGGCTTGAGCGGAGCGTGGTCGAGGATGAACAACATCACATCGCGCATCGGCTCCTTGGGAAACCGCTTCTCTCCCTGCTCGGATTCCTTGCGCTGCCGCTCGGCCTCGGCTGCCAGCACTTTCGGTGGATTGATAAATCGGTCCATGTACTGCTTGGCGTCAAATTTATTCGGCGGCGGCAGATCCTCTTCGCCCGTGGCGTGGGCGAACTGATACTTATCTCGCCGCTCGTAGCGCTGAATGTGGGGGGAGTAAATGTCAATCAAGTCTTCGATGCTCAGGCAGGCGTCGATAAAGGCCTCAACCTCTTCCACGCCGAACCGATCGATAAACTTCCGGATGCGATTGCCGTGGTTGGCCATCTCATCCATCATCTTGCGGCTGGTCTGACTGAACCAATAGTTGTTCTTGAAGAAATCACAGTGTCCGTAAACATGGGCCATCACCAGCTTTTGATCGGTTAGCTCGTTGGACTTCATCAAGTAGGCGTAGCACGGATCGTTGTTGATCACCAGCTCATAGATTTTTTGCAGCCCGTAGTGGTAACCCTTCGATAGCTGCTCGTATTCCATGCCGAACCGCCAATGCGGATAGCGCGTGGGAAAGCCGCCGTAGGCCGCGACGGCGTTGAGCTGATCGGCATCGACCAGTTCGAAAACCGTTTGGAAAAAGTCGAGGCCATGACCGCGCGCATAACCTTCAATGCGGCGCTGTACAGCCGCCAATTCGTCGGGTAATGCGTGAAGTTGAGCGGTCGCCATGGTGTCTTCAGATCGCTTGCGGCTTTGCCGCGCGCGCTCAGGCTCCCTTTCCAAGAAACTCTTTCAGGGCATCGTAAATTGCTTCCTTGTTCTCAATCTCGGTGAGCACGAGTTTTTCTTCCTGGTCATTGCCGAACGCCGAACGCAGCGCTCGCAGAAACTCGCCGCTGCCGTAGGGGCTTTCGACCTGCCCATAACAGAACTGATTCACGTGGGGCAGAATTTGTTCCCGCAACAAGCTCACGCTGCGGTCATTGTCCTCGCCCCAGTTATCACCATCGGAAAATTGAAATACGTAATTGTTCCATTCACTTGGCGGAAACTTGCTCTGGATGACTTCGCTGCAGAGCTTGTAGGCCGAACTGATCCGTGTGCCGCCGCTTTCGCGCGTGTGGTAGAAGGTATGCTCGTCCACCTCCTTGGCGGCGGCATCGTGAATCAGGTAGCTGATCTCCAAGCCGTCGTATTGGCTCGTGAGCCAGGTATCAAGCCAGAACGCCGCGGTGCGGACAATCTCTTTTTGATCATCCGTCATCGAGCCCGAGACGTCCATGATGTAGATGATCGCGGCGTTCGCCTGCGGAACATTCACGGAATTCCAGGAACGATAGCGTTTATCCTCGCGAATCGGCACGATGCGTGGCTTCTCGGGCGAATAGGTTAGTTCCGAAATCTGCCGCCGCAGAGCTTGCATGTACGTACGACGAAAATGGCGGAGCGACTCGGGGCCGACCCGCCGCATGCTGCGATAACGACCTTTGACCTGCTCAATTCGATCTTGGCCTTTGGGTTCAATGCGCGGCAATTGCAACTCGTCCCCCAGGATCGCCGCGAGTTCCTCGAGCGTGACTTCCACTTCCAGCACATGCGCGCCCGGCTCGCTTCCGGCCGGTCCTTTGCCATCGGCTTCGCCCGAGGCGACCTGGTCCCCCTGCTGGCCATCTCCCTGCCCCACGCCTCCCGAGCCGTTCTTGCCGTAACGAAAATGTGGCACGTCGAGTTGCGGCAACGGAATGCTCACCAGTTCACGCCCTTTACGGCCGATCATCTCCCCGTGCGTGACGTACTTCCGCAGATTCTCGCGGATTTTGCCCCGCACGATTTGCTTGAATCGAGATTGGTCGCGATCGACTTTCATAGCGGCTCGCTGCGTCTTAATGCTTGACATCGCCACGGGCGAATATGCTCGCCACGTAATTCAATACATCGGTTGCACTTTCATCGTCATAACCGTAATCGCGAATCAGGCGGCTCTTGACGACGTCGATTTTCGCCTGCGTATCGGCGTCGACCACCTTCGACACCAGACTCGTCAGCTTGATCGAATCCTTCTGGTCTTCAAACAACTTGAGCTCCAACGCCTTGTGCAGCCGTTCGTTGGTCTTGTAATCGAACGTGCGACCGTCGATCGCCAATGCGCCGATGTAGTTCATGATCTCCCGGCGGAAATCGTCTTTGCGGCTGTCGGGAATTTCGATCTTCTGCTCGACACTCCGCATCAGACGCTCGTCTGGTTCCTGGTATTGACCGGTGAACGGGTTCTTGACCTTCTCTCGCTGGGTGTATGCCTTCACATTATCAATGTAATTGCCGCACAACCGCTTGAGTGCGTCCTCGTCGGCCGCAATCGCCCGCTGCACTTCGTTCTTCACGATGTTTTCGTACTCTTCCTTCACCACTCCCAACAACTCCCGAAACTTCGTCCGCTGCTCGTCGTTGGAGATCAGCGTGTGATGTTTGAGGCCCGCTTCCAATTCGTTGAGAACCATGAAAGGATTGATCGACCTTGCGTCGGGATGAGCGACCAGGGCATTTGAGATCTTGTCCTGCACATAGCGGGGGGAGATGCCCACCATGCCTTCGTTGACCGTTTGCTCCTTCAATTCCTTAATGTTCTCTTCCGTGAAGCCAGGCAGCGACTTGCCGTTGTAAAGCTTCAGCTTTTGCAGCAGCGTCAGTCCCGCGTGCTTCGGCTCTTCGAGTCGCGTCAGGATGGCCCACATCGCTGCCATTTCAATCGTGTGTGGAGCGATGTGCTTCCCCTTGACCGTGTTCTTGTTGTAGTCCTTTTCATAGATTTTGATTTCGTCGGAAAGCCGCGTGACGTACGGCACGTCAATCTTCACCGTGCGATCTCGCAACGCCTCCATGAACTCATTGTTCTGCAAGCGACGATACTCGGGCTCGTTCGTGTGGCCGAGAATCACCTCGTCGATGTCGGTCTGCGCGAACTTCTTGGGCTTCACCTTGTGCTCCTGGCTGGCGCCCAGCAGGTCGTACAGAAACGCCACGTCGAGTTTCAAGACCTCGACAAATTCCACGATCCCGCGGTTCGCAATGTTGAACTCGCCGTCGAAGTTGAACGCGCGCGGATCGCTATCGCTGCCATATTCGGCAATCTTGCGATAGTTGATGTCGCCGGTCAGCTCCGTAGAATCCTGGTTTTT
Organism: Planctomycetaceae bacterium; assembly: GCA_005773095.1. Classification (GTDB taxonomy): domain Bacteria; phylum Planctomycetota; class Planctomycetia; order Pirellulales; family PALSA-1355; genus SXHT01. The sequence continues at coordinate 13,617 of SXHT01000255.1, read as the reverse complement.
TTCGTCCTTCGGCTGGAAGGTGCCGATGCCGATACGGTCTTTTTCGCTCAGCAGCAATCGTTTGACGCGAACGTCCGCCACCACGCGCGTCCAGTCGCCGTCATACTGCTTCAGCCGCTCATGGTAGATGTAGCGGCAGAAGGGGCAGAGCTCTCCGTGGATGCGCACCTGCGGCTCCCCGGAATCACGGTCCGCGTTGAGCTGCTCGCTGATATCGGCGCGAAAGCGGGCCGGAATCAGGTGCAGCGGCTCTTCGTGCATCGGACACCAATGCACCAGGTTGCGATCACTGAGATCGGACCAGCCCAGCGTGTAAAGCGCGCCGGCATCGGTCGCAGAGTAAAGCTCTAATCCGTGCTTGAGCAACCGGGCCAGCGTGCTCTTGCTGCTGCCCACCGGGCCATGCAGCAACAGCACCCGCTTTTCGATCCCGTATCCTTTGGCGGCACTCTTGAAGGCGTTGACCAACAGACCCAGCGACTCGTCCAGGCCGAAGACGGCATCTTCGCCGTTGTGATCCGGGTCGCCGAAGAACTTGTAGTGGACGCGCTTTTCTCGATGCTGCTCGTACGTTTCAGTTCCGTACGAGAGAACCATGTCGTAGACACGCTCGAACGCGTTTCGCGTAACACCCGGGATCGTGCGGACAAGGTCGAGATACTCTTCGAACCCACCCTCCCAGTGCTTTCGGCGAAACTGGTCGAGGTCTTGCCGCTCGGCAACCAGCGAGATAATGCCGCGTCCATCGATCATCGATCATCCTCCTCGACGAGCTTTGGGGCTCGCTGCCCGAGGGGTCCCCGCCTAAGCGAGGAGACGGGCTGAGAGCCGCCTGACCCGAAATTACTTTGGTGTTAAGGTGGTTGGTCTGCCTGACGCTCCTAATTACCGAACCCATTAGCCAGGCGCCTGGAAAGCAAGGGCGGGCAAACCACTTTTCCCATGGTTTGGCCGGGCTGATACCTGCAGCCCGGTGGCTGCCCCTTCTTGCCGGACGCCAACTGTGGACGACGGCCTATCGCGATCTTGGCGCAAACCGCGGTCCCCAATTCCTTCCATTTGTTTCCGACCGCGCAGCAAGAACCCTCGACTCGGCCCGAGAAGAGGCTTGCGTCGATCATCCAGCGAACAGGGTGGAGAACAGAATTGGAAAAGAACTCAGACTGGTGGGAGCGGTTGGCGTGGCCCGACGCGGCCGATTGGTGGTGCGGCCTGGCCGGTTGGTCGCTCAAAACCCGATACTTTGCACTGCGGGGGTTCATAAACGGCCATCCCTAGCCTGAACAATTTCCCGCCTCGTCCTATGTTAAATTATCGTCAGAGATGAGCCCCAGGACAATACCGTGTTTCGCACATTTAGAAAAAATCTGGCGGCGGGTTACCGTAGGAGGAAATTTTCTGGAGTCCGAGGCCAGGATTCATCACATCAACGAGGTCGTGCGAGCAAACCCCTCACGCCTGAATCCCCGACCCTCCCATTCACGTTAACGACCAAGGTCAGCAACGGCATACGGAGTATGCCTGCTACGTAGCAGGCACACTCCGTGTGCCGTCGCCGAGCGGCAATATACCTCGCCGCTGAACCGGCAACGCTCAGAATTTGGGCGAACGCGAAAGCCGACAAACCCGAATCGCAGGGCGGAAACCGTGGCATCGAATGCGACAGGTAACCGTTCACGGGCCAAGAGAGGGGGACAGGCACATTTTCCCGGGAACCGCGTTGGGCGACCCGCCAACAGAACGAGGCACCTCTCGCGAATTCGCCGGGAAAATGCGACAGTCCCCGGCCCGTGGCTGCCGCTCCTATTCGATGGAAATGGAAACCCGACGCTCCACCGACAATCCGCGCTTTCTGAGCCTGGCGGCCAAAGTCACTTCGTACACCATCTCCAGCAGTCCCGGCCCGCGATCCTGGTGCAAATGCACGGCACTGTCGATGATCAACGTTCCAATCTCGTTCTCATGCATCTCCGTGACTCTGCGGCTCCGTGAGAGATTCTGTTTGGGATCGAACAGGCGATGCACCCCACTCACGCCAGCAGGCGATGCACCCCACTCACGCCAGCAGGCGTTGAACCCCACTCACGCCAGCAGGCGATGGACCCACATTCACGCCAGCAGGCGATGGACACTGTCCATCAGGCGGTCCATGGCGAACGGCTTGCGGATGTAGTCGTCAACGCCCAGCATCTCGGCGTACGCTTTGTGCCGGCTGCCTTCATTCGCCGTGATCATGATCACCTTGAGCGGAACCGGACGGGTGCGACGAAGGCGCTCGAGTACCAAGAACCCGCTGCGCTTGGGCATCATCATATCGAGAATCACCAAATCGGGATCCTCGCGCTCGGCCATCGCCAATCCCTGATTGCCGTCTCGGGCAATCAGAACCTGGTACCCCTTGGCCTCTAAAGCGTAACGGACCGAATCAACGATTTCTTGGTCATCGTCCACGATCAATACACGCTTGGTGGCAACTTCCTTGCTCTTGTCATCGTCCATAGCGGGCAATTCCTGCGGCGGCGCTTTTTTGGGAAGCCCTCACAAGTATCCGACCCACGGCGGTTTTGCAAGCGGGTCTCGCTGGCCACGGCCAATCAGTTATCCGCTGTAGGGCCGGCTGTGCCGGCCGGATTCACGTGACTTTCCCATCCACGGCCGGCAAAGCCGGCCCTACCAGGTTGCCGAATGTAAAACACTGATTGGCCCTGCGCTGGCGACAAGGAAGAACTGCGCCGTCGAGGCGTAACCGTACAGAGGCCGGGGACTGGCTCATTTTCCCGGCAAATTCGCGAGAGGCGCATCGTTCGGTCAGGAGGTTGTCGAACGTGGTTCCCGGGAAAATGTGCCTGTCCCCCTGTCTTGGCCCGTGAACGGTTACCGTCGAGGCTGCCAGGATCCGAGCCGCGGCAGAGTCCCAAAAGCTTCACGCGGGGACCATCGCTACGTTCTGCCCCAGCACCCGCGTTCCGCGCCCCAAGGACACCCTGCATCGCGGCAAATCGTCGAAAACGCCGTTAGTTGCCCGCGTGGTGAAGCTGCCGCACCAAGTCCACCAGCCGCTCATGTGTGTCCTGCGTTTGGCTGATGACGAGCGCTCGGCCGTTTCGCCAGTAATAGATTCGGCCCAAACCGCCCTGGCTTTCCCAGGAGCCGGGAGCAATGGTGCGCTCGATCAGCTCGACGAGTTCGGGGCCATAGTCGTCGTTTTTCGCGGCGCGATTTAATCTTCCGCCAACGAGCCCCTGCATCTGCTGCCGCGGCCCCGGCGCCAACTGTTGGTTAAGTCCAATCTGCTGGTAGAGTGCAACCAATTCCTTGGCCATTGCCACACGCACCGGGCCGTTCGCCTGGGCCTCACGTTTGAGCGCAGAATGAACCGCCGCGCGTAGTTTTGCAGGCGATATCGTTTCGTGGCGAGGGATGAAGTCCCCATTGCTTTCCGGCGGGGACGCGGCCAGCAGATGCACCGCCAAAGTAACCGTGAGAATCGACATGACATCGCCTCCTCTTAAATATTTCCCCCTGTCTGAGCTTACTCTATCGCATCGACCGCGATTAGACAATCAGCATTGCGTCCCCATAGCTGAAGAACCGATATTCCTCATGAATTGCTTCCGCGTATGCCCGCCGAATTAACGCGTCGCCGCCCAACGTGCGCACCAGCACCAACAGGGTCGTCCTCGGCAGGTGAAAATTGGTCATCAAGGCATCAACGGCGCGAAATTGATGTCCCGGCCGGATGTACAGATCGGTTTCGCCCGACCACGGTGCAAGCGGCGAATGCAGACTCCCGGCAAGTGCCGCTGTTTCCAACGTACGCACCGTGGTTGTGCCAACGGCCACCACGCGTCCGCCAGCAGCTCGACAGTGATTGACCAGGTCGCATGCGTTTTTCGAGAGGGTGCCCCACTCGCCATGCATCAGGTGATCTTCAATGGAATCGGTGGCGATCGATCGAAATGTGCCCAGGCCGACGTGCAGCGTCAATCGCGCGACGCTCGTCCCCTGCTTTTCGATCCGTTCCAGCAGTTCTTTGGTGAAGTGCAAGCCAGCAGTCGGAGCGGCCACCGAACCCGGCCGTTCGGCAAAGACCGTTTGATAGCGTTGGGCGTCACTGTCGACCATCTCACCCTGGCGGATGTAGTGCGGCAACGGCACCCTCCCGACACGATCGAGCAGTTGCGAAGGGTCGGCAGCCGGCTCGGGATGGAACGGCTCCGGTCGGACCAGCCAAATACCCCCTGGCTCCTTCGCCAGCAGCCTTAGCCGGAACTCCTCGCGTCCCTGGTTGCTGACCAACGTCACGGTTTCATCTTCCGATAGCCGGCCCCGCGCCTTGCCGAGCACCCGCCAACGCCCCTGCTCATCCGCGGAAAGAAACAGGCCTACCCAACGGCCGCCCGTGGTCGTGCGATAACCCACCAGCCGGGCAGGTACGACCAGGGTGTCGTTCATCACAAGACAGTCCTTGGGCGAAAGCAATTCCGGCAGGTCGCGGACATGCAAATGTGCCAGCGAATTTTCCCGCCGATCGACCACCAGCAGCCGCGCATCACTGCGGTTAACCAGCGGTTGCTGGGCAATCAGGTGCTTGGGCGGCTTGTAGTCGTAGGCGGCAACGTCGGTCATAGGCAGGACGGCACAAACAGGGTCGTGGTTGCGGCAATTGGCACCACTGAGTATAGCAAACACTGCATTCACGCCATGGAGTAGCTGACTGTGGGCGAATCTTCATCACGGATACGCATCGCGCTGGTAATCACCGAGCTGCAAGTCGGCGGCGCCGAGCGGTGCTGTGTTCAACTTGCCACAGGGCTCGGACGCGACAAGTACGATCCGGTCGTCTATAGCCTGCTCGCGGCCCCACCGGAAGATCGGGCGTCCCTGGTTCATGAGCTGCAAGCAAGCGGCATTCCGGTGCATTTCCTCGGCGCGCGATCGTGGCTGAGTTTGCCGAGAACAATCCTGTCCTTGCGCCGGCATTTTCTTCGACAGCGACCCGATCTGGTGCAAGGATTCTTGTTTCATGCGAACCTGGTCGCTGCGCTCGCAGCCTGGCTGGCCAATGTGCCGTGCATGATGTCCGGCATCCGCGTTGCTGAGCCTCGCGGATGGCACTTGCGACTGGCACGCTGGGCGGATCGGTTCGTCACCAATCACGTCTGTGTGAGCCAGGCCGTTGCAGAATACTCCCGCACGGCGGGACGACTCCCCTCCCAAAAAATCGTGGTGATTCCCAATGGCGTCGATCTGCGGAAGTTCTCGGACTCGACACCGATCGACCTGCAAGAGCTTGGCGTTCCAGCGGGGCGCCGCGCGATTACCTTTGTGGGCCGACTCGACGCTCAGAAAGGAGTAGGCTGGCTGATGCACCTGGCATCCCGAATTTTCGCCCAGTGTAAGCTTCATGACCTGCTCGTCGTGGGCCAGGGACCGGATCGTGAGCTGCTGGAACAAATCGTCCGGGAATTACGCATCGGCCCGCGGGTTCGCTTCGCGGGGTGGCAAGCCGACGTGCCGGCAATCCTGGCGGCTAGCGATGTACTCGTTCTTCCATCCCAATGGGAAGGCATGCCGCATGTCGTGTTGGAAGCAATGGCCGCCGGCAAGCCCATTGTGGCCTGCGACGTGGAAGGTGTGCGCGAGCTTCTCGGCGAGGGGGCAGAGAAGCAAATCGCACCACGCGGTGATGCGGAAGCGTTTCTGAATCGGCTCTCGTCAATCCTCGACGATGCCGACCTGGCAGCCAAATTGGGTACGCAGAATCACCGTCGCGTCGCCGACCAATTCGCAATCGCAACAATGGTTGCCAGGTATGATCTTTTGTATAGGTCTCAGCGGACCTGACCCCCCGACAAAGCCCGCGGCCGTGCTCTTGTATTTGCCCTAAGTCTATAGTGCTATTGCCGATGCGCTCATTGGCAGGACTTTACTCATGTCCCGGCGAGATCGTCGAAAAAAGGTCGCTTGACGCAGAGAGCGAAAAGCTTATCTTTGGGGCCAAGTGGTTGGTTGTGGGAGGAATTGGAGATTCATGCTTTTCACCGGCAGCTTTCAACGGGCCATCGATGAAAAGCAACGAGTCGCGATCCCCAAAACTTTCCGCGACGCGCTCGGCGGAAGCGTACCGACTCTGTTCGTGACGCCGGGCACCGATGGTTCTCTTGCTCTTTACACGGAGGCGGCGCTGGCCCAACTGGCAGAACGACTCGCGGCCGCCTCGCCAAACGGACAAGATGTCCGGGCGTTTGGCCGTCTGTTCTACGCCCGAGCCCAAGCCGTTGAGTTAGACCGCCAGGGACGCGTACGGATACCGCCCGAGCTGGCACAGTTGGCCGGTCTAACCAATGAGACCGTGTTATTGGGTGTGCAGGATCACTTGGAGTTGTGGGATCGGGCACGTTGGGACGCCTACGTGGCCCAGCGGCAGGCTCGATTTGACGAAATTGCCGAGGCTGCCTTTGAGCCGAGGCGCGGTTGAGCGATCTCTCCTGAGTAGTCCGTCCGTGAGGTTTGTTAGCGAGTGCGTCCGACCGTTGGCGGCCACCGACGGTCGAGCGGGGTGAGATCGCATCGCTTTGGCAAGGAGCGCCGAAGCAGCGAATGGCGAGCGCGTGCCGTCACGAGCGGCCGTCGCCCGCAAACCGTGAACCCAACCGGGGCGAAAGGATTCGCCCCAGGGTGCGCGGTTTTTCGGAGATGATTTTCCCCAAGGACATCGACGTGCTTGCGAAACCGGCTTCCGGGCTCCTCGACCACCCCATCCGCGGGCCGGGGACTGGCTCATGACTTGGCGATTTCGGGAGAGGTGCATCTCGTCAATCATGGCGAGCGGCCCAACGTGGTTGCGGGGAAAATGTGCCTTGTCCCCCTCGGCTGTCATGCGAACGGTTACAATCGCCTCATGCCGACCGCTCACGTTCCCGTCATGCCGGCTGAGGTTATTGAGTGGCTTAATCCGCAGCCGGGACAAACGTTCGTCGATGGCACGCTCGGCGGCGGCGGGCACACGAAGCGACTCGCGGACGCAGTCGGCGACGGCGGTCTGGTGGTTGCCATGGACCGCGACCCCGCGGCCTTGGAAGAAGCGGAAAGGTCCCTTGCCGGCCTGCCGATCAAGCTCGCCCACGGCAACTATTGCGAGCTGCCGCAGCTTCTCGGCCAACTCGAAATCCCCGGCGTTCAAGGAATTCTGCTCGATCTTGGCATGTCGAGCGATCAGTTGGCCGATCGCGAGCGCGGCTTCAGCTTCGACGCCGATGGTCCGCTCGATCTTCGATTGGATCCGACCAACGGCGAACCGGCCTGGCAGCTCATCGAGCGAATCGACGAACGGCGGCTTGCCGATGTGATCTACCAATTCGGAGAGGAACGACACAGCCGGCGGATCGCCCGACGAATCGTCGAAGCCCGCCGTCAGGAGCCAATCCGCACGGCCGGGCAATTAGCCGAGATCGTCCGCCGCGCCGTTCCGCGCAACCGCGATCGTCAGCGGATCGATCCGGCCACGCGCACCTTTCAGGCCCTCAGAATCGTGGTCAACGACGAACTGGTCTCGCTCGACAAAGCTCTGCACAAGCTGCCGGATTGTCTGCTTTCCGGCGGACGACTTGCGGTCATTAGCTTTCATTCGCTGGAAGACCGCCGCGTCAAGCAGGCATTTCGCGACGACCCACGCTGGCTGGCTCTCACCCGCAGGCCAATCACTGCTAGCGAGGCCGAACGGACCGCCAATCCGCGGGCCCGCAGCGCAAAACTGCGGGTGGCGCAGCGAGCGTAATTCTGTACCCTGGCAAACATGCGACTTTTCATTTCCGACCTTACGACGGGAGTTTTCAAACATGGGTAATGAAGCCAAGATTGGACTGGCGGTGGTGGGTGCTTTGGCAATCATGTTCTGCGGCGTGCTGTACCAGCGCGTTTCGAAACTGAAGATGACTCCGGCGACCGTCGCGAAAAACGCATCGAAGTCGAATGATCAATCGAACTTGTTCGGCGCGCCCAATAAACCAACCACCGTGGCGTTAAAAAAAGGCGACGAGGCAGGGAGTGAATCGCCCGATGGCGGATCATTCAAGTGGAAATCCCAGCCATCCGATGTGCCTGCCACCACGACCGCGAAGCCCAACGTGTCATCACCTCCAAGGGCCGCGTATCTGCCGGCCGGTGACGAGCCTCGGGCCGACTATCGCTATGAGTCGCGGCAAACACCCCCCGACGAGCCGGCGAATGATCCAGCAGTTGCGGCAGCAAGCAATCCGACGGCCAACGCTCAACCGCTGGAGGCGTCGCCGCCGGTGGCAATCTCCAATCCCTCAACTCTCGCGGGATCGCCCGCGGACGCTGCCCAACCCGACAGTCCCGCAGTGACCGCGATCGATGCGCCGACTGCTGAAAGTGCCGCGCTCGACGATCTTGCCAGCGACGAATCGGCCGCGCCTGCCAGGCTCGACGAACAGGCCGTTCCCGCCACCCTTGCCGAAGCGGCACCGCCGCCGCAAGCCATCGAAAATCGACCCACCAGCCGCTTCATCGCGCCGCCGCAGGGAGAGCGCGTCGCGGCCCCGGAGACAAGACTCAATTCGCTCGGTTTGCGAACTTCGTCTTCCGACGCACCGCCGAGTGCAGAGACCATCGCCGGCGGCAAGTACACGCTCGGCCCCAATGAGAACTTCTGGACCGTTTCCGAAAAGGCGTATGGGTCGGGCGGATTTTTCAAGGCGCTGCACGCTTACAATGCAGAGAAACATCCTGTCGCCGATGAACTTACCGTCGGCGATGAAGTCCTGGTTCCCCCGAAATCGGAACTCGAACGGCAGTTTCCAGACCTTTGCCCCAAGCCGGGACGCCGCCCGGCCAAACCGTCGTACGCCATGCAAGCGAGTGCCAGGTTGCGGGCCGACGACACCCGCTACGTCGTGCAAGAGGGAGACACGCTGTTTGACATTGCCCGTTATGAACTCGGCAAGGCGTCTCGGTGGGCCGAACTGTACGAGTTGAATCGCAATGTAATCGGCGAAGACATCGACTTTCTCCGCGCCGGCATGGAGCTGGTCCTGCCGGGAGACACGGACGAAGCCGATGCCATGACGCGCCAACCCGGCGAAGCGTTACAGCGATAATCCACGGGCCGGGGGCCGGCTCATTTCCCGGTGACTACGAGAGAGCTGCATCGTCCTGATGGGATGGCTGCCCAACGTGGTTCCCCGGGAAAATGTGCCTGTCCCCCCTCGCTTTGCCCCAACGTGGAACGCTCCGAGTTAATCCCGGCTTTGCAGTTTCGAAAGCAGCCGCAGGATTTCCACATACAGCCAGATCAGCGTCATCAACAGGCCAAATCCGGCGTACCACTCCATGTACTTCGGCGCCGAATTCTTGACACCCTCTTCGATGAAGTCGAAGTCGAGAACAAGATTTAAAGACGCCAGCACCACGACGAACAGCGAGAAACCGATCCCGATCAGGCCGTTGCCGTGAATATGAGGAATTGCCACGCCAAAGAAGCCGAGCACCATGGAAGCCAAATAGACCAGCATCACGCCCCCCGTGGCCGCAACGATTCCCAGCTTGAAGTTCTCGCTTGGCTTGATCAGTCCCGTGCTGTAAACAGCCAGCAACGCGGCCAACGTGCCAAACGTCAGTCCCACCGCCTGCATGACAATTCCGCCGTACTGAGCCTCGAAGCTGGCCGAAATGCCCCCCAGCGCGAGCCCTTCGCAAGCGGCGTAAAGCGGAGAGGTCCACGGCGCGGTCGTTGGCCTGAAGATCGTGATCAGCGCAAACACGGCCCCGCCGATCAGTCCTCCCAGCATGTACGGCATAGCCGTGGTGGCGCCGTTCGCGCCGTTGGCAAAGTACTGCTGCCAGGTGAAGATCGCCGTCGTGGCCAGAACGACCAGCAGGATTCCAGTCTTCATCACGACGCCGTTGAGCGTCATCACCTGCGTGTTTGCGTCGGTCCAGACGGAATTGCGAAAGACGTTGTCGCTGAGAGCCGGATTGCCGGTTCGCATAATAGAATCCTCAAAAGGGTTGGGGAATGGGCACTGGATGAAGTATAGCAGTTTCATGCGCGACGGCAAAAGCCAGATCTGTGCTCTGATAGCGATGGTACCTGTACGGCGGAATCGATTTCCTGGCGAACCTCGTCGTCGAATTCAACGCTCAATCGTTCCTCAAGCGCTGCGCGCGCCGCGGGAGTGGCCAGTTGCCCTAACGCCCATGCGGAGGCGCCGCGCACCAGCGGCTCGCAGTCGTTCAGGCCAAGGATCAGTGCGTCAGTCGATGCTTCACAACGCTGATTTCCCAGCACGATCGCTGCGTTTCGTAGCAGTCCACGGCGTTTGGGTCTCCACAAGGGGGACGAGCGGAACCGCTCGCGGAAACGGGCGTCGTCAAGCTTGAAAAGTTCTCCGAGCGACACCGGGTTCGTGTCCGCGCGGGGTTGAAACGCCGGCTCGTCAACGATCCAATCGCGATGGTTCCATGGGCAAGCCTCCTGACAAACGTCGCAGCCAAACAGCCAATCGCCGATTCCCGCCCGTAACTCAGGCGCGATCGCCCGGCGGTGCTCGATCGTCAAATAGCTGATACATCGCCGCGCGTCGAGCACATACGGTTGCACAAATGCGCCGGTCGGACAAGCATCGAGACAGGCCGTGCATGTGCCGCAGTGATCGGTCTCCTGCGCGGTGTCGTATTCCAGTTCTGCCGTAGTCAGCAGCGCGGCGAGAAAGAACCAACTTCCGATCTGCTTGTTCAAAAGCAGCGTATTCTTGCCAACCCAGCCGAGACCGGCGAGCCCCGCAAACTCGCGCTCCAAGAGAGGTGCCGAATCGACGACCCCGCGGGTAGCAGCGCCGGGGCATTCACCGCGCACAAATGCCGCCAGCTCGTTGAGCCGAGCGCGAATCAGGTCGTGATAGTCGTCTCCCCAGGCATAGCGAGATACCCGTCCTTCGCCCGGCCGGGACATGGCCGGTTCGGAATTCCGGTAATGCATCGCAAGCATGACAATACTTCGCACGCCGTCCAATACGTGCGACGGGTGCTGGTAAGCCGCCTCACGCCTGCCGAGGTAGTCCATCTCGCCGGAATAGCCGCGTTCCAGCCATTCTGAAAGACGCGTCGCGCCGGCCGCTTCGACCGCCGGGCAGACCCCAGCCATAACGAACCCCAATCGCTGGGCCTCAGACTTCACACGCAGGGTCAATTCCATTGCAGGCATTCGCACAGCCGGTTGCTAGAGAATGAAACGTCATAATTCCCGAGGCCGAGGCGCCTGCCCAGCCGCCGGTTCACGGCTCGGCAGGCTGCTCCCCCTCCCACGATCAGGCAACGTTGTTTAGAATACGCGGAGCTGCCTGGTTCCACGATATGGCTAGGGTTGATGGTATCAATTGATGAAGCGAATGCTGTTCTTCGCCGTCCTCTTACTGCTTTCGGGCTGCGGCCCGCGGGTCAGCCGTGATCAACTCGGTACGATCGAGAATGAGCTGCCGAAATTCGATCCGATCGACGACGAATACCCGCTGCCGAAACTGGACGATTCGTCCCTGTAGACCGTCGGGTATTCCGAGCGGCGGCAGAAGCTGCCCGACAACGTGACCGCCGCCCAAGCGAGACTGCTCAAGCCGGAACTCCGACGATCAGAAGATTCCCAATTGGTCGCGAGCGTCTTCGGTCATGAGGTCCGGCGTCCAGGGAGGGGTCATCACGACCTTGACTTCCACGTTGGCCACGTCGGGCAGGGCGCCCAATACCGTTTTTGATTGTTGAATGAGCTGCGGTCCGGCAGGACAGGCGGGGCTGGTCATCGTCATGTCGATCTTGATGTGGGACTTGCTGTCCAACTGTTCGATTTCGACGCCATACACCAAGCCAAGATCGACGATGTTGACAAACAACTCGGGATCAATGACTTGCTTGAGCGTTTCGCGGACGTGATCTTCTGTGGGAGGCATGGGAGGTCAGGTGGTCGGGAGCCAGGAGTCAGGACGCAGGGGCGAACCATTCGACAGGTTTAGTCGTTGGCTTTCAGCATTATATCATCTCCGACGATTTTCACCTCGTACGAAACGGTGGCTTTCGTGGCCGGCATGGTCAGAGCTTTGCCGGTGCGAATGTCGAATTTGGCCCCATGCCGCGGGCACGCGATGGAATGATCTTCCAGATCCCCCTCGCCGAGCGGTCCCCCGTCGTGCGTGCAGACGTCGTCCAGCGCAAACACATCGTTGCCAACGCGGAACAGCACGACCAGGCGGTCGTCGATCTCCACCAACTGCCGGCCGGGATCGGCGAGCAACGAGAACTTAGCGACTGGGACAAAATCAGGCATGGGACTTGGGGCTGGGGGCTGGGGGTAACCGTTCAAGGGCCGGGGACTGGCTCATTTTCCCGGCGAATTCGCGTGAGATGCATCGACATGTCAGGAGGTTGTCCAACGTGGTTCCCGGGAAAATGTGCCTGTCCCCCTCTCTTAACCGCTGAACGGTTACGGGATTCGGGGCTCCGAAAACCTGCGGAACTCGAGTCCCAAGCCCCCGGGGCCCAAGCCTCACGGCGCGAGCCGCTCTATTCGTATTCGCGAATCCGCCGGCCGATGGCATCGCCCAGTGCTTCGCGGACGCTTTCGATGGTGATGCGGTCGAAAACCTGTTGGAAAAAGCCAGCCACGATCATGCGGATCGCTTCTTTGCGGGTCAGGCCACGGCAGCGGGCGTAAAAAATCTGCTCTTCGTCCACGCGACCGGTCGTGCTGCCATGCGTGCAGCGCACGTCGTCGGCTTCGATCTCCAGACCGGGGATCGAATCGCTGCGCGAATGTTCGGAGAGCATCAGGTTATCGTTTCGCTGATATCCGTCGGTCTTCTGAGCGCCCTGGTCGACCTTGATCATGCCGCGCCAAACGATGCGGGAAGCATCCTGGAGCGCTCCCTTGTAAAGCAGATCGCTGCGGCAGTGTGGGGCTTGATGATGCTGGAGCGTGTTGTAGGAGAGATGCTGTTTGCCTTCCGTGAACAGCACCCCGTTGACCTGACACTCGGCGCCCTCGCCGACGAGTCCCACGTGCTGATTGACTTTGGCCAGCTTGCTGCCCAGTGCCGCAATCGTCCACTGCAACGATGAGTCACGATCGAGAATCGCCTTCTGATGGGCGAAATGCCAGACCTGCGTCGACCAGTTTTGCAGATTGACGTAACGCAAGCGAGCGCGCTGTCCGACGAAGAGTTCAATGGCCCCGCAGTGCAGTCCTGGGGCCGCTGCGTCCGCGCTCGCGGTTTCGGCGAGGAGCGTGGCTTCGGCGTCGTCTTCGAGAATTACGAGCGTATGGCTGAAGTCGGTCGCGCCGGGCGACAACGCGGTAAGCAGATGCAGAGGCTGTTCGATTCGCACGCCGCGGGGGACATAGAGCAGCGTGCCGCCGCTCCACGCCGCCGCATGCAGGAGTGAGAATTTATCGGCCCTGGAATTGACCGCGCGGAACCAATGCGGCTTGATTAAATCGCCGTGTTCCGCCAGCAGCGCATCGAGACTGCCGAAGAGCACGCCTTGATTGGCCAATCGACGATCGAGTCGCGCGGAGTTTGCATGGCTATCGAGTGTCGTCGCCTGGCC